>JAGHAD010000149.1 GCA_021161685.1 Thermoplasmata archaeon
TGCCATGAGTATAGCTTTTCCTCGAACCATCTCACTCATTTTCTTCCTCTTCTACCATCGATACCTCGTGGGATCCGATCCTTATTCTAAGCACCTCTATCTCCTTTATTGACTTTACTGTTTCATTTTCCAAATCTACTACAACCTCATAGCATTTATCCCCTATCTTTATCGTCAGTTTTATCTCATTTCCATTAATTACTGCGGTATCAACATTCTCTTGTCGTAAGCCCTTGCCGCTTGTTAATTCATGTATTCTGCTATCTCTGTTAGCTATCTCAATACTCTCATTTATCTTCTCCTTGGTTTCCGGTGTCGCTTCCATCACTCTGCGAAGTTTCAGCCCATTTCCGGATCTCTCCACGATATACTCTCCTTCCTGTATTTTTAGTTCTTTCACAACATGACCATTTTCACATATTCTCAGCTTTCCTCCAACTGCCACCAAACCGATCTTCTTTTCTCCAAAGCTCAGTAAAGTACCTGCCCCAAATGCTGTTGTCATGCTCGCAATCGCAAATCCCGCAACCAGCAGGGTGCTAAGCAGAGCCAACCTGTTTTTCATTTTGCTCACCGTACTAAAAAGGACGAAACACCTTAAAAGACCTGTATTTGAAACTAGTTTACAACTCCATTTTCTTTCAGTAGGGCGGAGTGAATTTCGCCTAACGTTCCGGGATATGTGAAGTTTGCCATAGCGAGCCACATATCCTTCTGTTAAGTTACCTGAAGAGCAAAATGCGAAGCACCGCAATGCAAACTGTTGCAGGAAATCCCTGCCATCAATCTTTTACCTCCCCCATCAACATCTTCTCGAATTTAGGCTTGAGGTTCGGTATATCTCTTTTTACAACCTCCCAAACTCTTTCAATTTTAACACCAAAATACGCATGTATAACTTTATCTCTCATTCCAGCCATACTTCTCCAAGGAATATCTGGATATTTCTTCCTCGTTTCCTCTGGTATATTTTTGACTGCTTCTCCAATAATTTCTATGGCTCTGATAACCGCATATATGGTTTTGGTATCTTTAATGAACTCATCATATGACATATCTTTTGTAAATTCTATGGCGTTAGTCATAGCTTCCAGAATGTCTTCAATGTGGTCGCCGATTTCCCTTTTCATACGTATACAACCTCAGCTAAAATACGCTTACCGATCCTTGGTTTTAATGCAGATTTTTCAACCAAATCAACCTTTACCCCAAGCAAATCACTGAGATAATTTTCCAGTTCAACAAAATCTAAAAGACTGATCTTCGCCTCAGGCTTAAATTCCACCAAGATATCGAGATCGCTTTCTTCTTTAGTTTCCCCTCTTAAATAAGAACCAAAAATGCCGATTTCTTTAACACCATATTTTTCTTTTAGCTCTTTTTTGTGCTTTTTAAGAATTTCCTTTATCCTATCAAGCGATTTTTTCATTTTTGCCACTACTATTTTATTTCATTCTCGGTTTTAAATCTTTTCAGGGCGACGCGGGCATTTCACTTAACCATGAATAGACGAAATACCTTATAATCCCTGATTGGAAAACATTTTGAAACGATTTTTATCAGTCGTTCTTTTCTCTTTATCTTTTCCCGCAAATCTTCCGTCATCCCTTGAGATCTGTAGTTTTGCTATCCTCTTTTCCAGCCATCCTATCCTTGCATTCCCTCTTTCATCGAACTGTGGAACATATGGCTTGATATCAAGCAAAGGTGTGCCATCAACTATATCCACATCCCTGATACGAAGGATATTTTCCTCGATGCTCAAAAGTTGCACTATAGATAATCCAATTGGATTTGGCCTTGCAGGCGCCCTCGTTGCAAAAACGCCACGAAGTTCATCATCAAGATAAGGCTTTACAAGGAGAGAGAAGGGTTTTGAGAGATGAAAATGGTAGAGCAGAATGATGTGAGAGAATCCCTCAAGATCTTTCAGACCAGGGACAAATTCCGGGAATATCTCTACGTATCCTTCCACTCTCTTGCTCGCGGATGGCTGGATCGGTACTCCCTTCGGTTCCTTGAAAGGGGAATGTATAATTCCAATGGATGCGTATTCTATCTTTTCCTTCATATCGATTTGTATAGCTTAACCTTTAATCCCCATTTCGGTAAACGAGCCCATACCTTTATCAAACCTTTATCTTTACAAAAATTGGGATAGCTTGCCCATAGAAATCCCTTTCAATCCAGCAGATGCGGAGAAGGTAATTGAGGATTTTATAAAAACCTATGTTGAGGTATCTGGAGCAAGCGGTGTAGTTATAGGGCTATCTGGTGGTGTGGATTCTGCGGTTGTTGCGGTGCTTTGCCAAAGAAGCTTGGGCAAAGAAAGAGTGAAGTGCCTTTTCTTGCCAGATAGAACCACTCCAAAGATAGATGCGAGGCACAAGGATATGCTTGTTAAAAAATTTGACCTTGACTGTAAAGAGATAGAGATAACCGATCTTGTGAAAAGCATATCTGAGAGATCTCCAGAAAAACCAGATAAAATCGCTCTAGCAAACGTAAAGGCTAGATTGAGGATGCTTTTCCTTTACGAGTACGCGAATGCAACCAAGGGCATAGTGTGCGGGACATCAAACAAATCGGAGCTGTTAATAGGATACTTTACCAAATATGGCGATGGCGGAACAGACATCTTACCGATTGGAGATCTTTACAAAACTCAAGTCTTTCAACTGGCGAGGCATATTGGTATACCCAAAGAAATCATCAAAAAGCCGCCATCCGCTGGCTTGTGGAGGGGGCAAACCGATGAGAAGGAGATAGGGATAAGCTACGATATTCTCGATCAGATACTCTATGGTTTGGAGTTGAAGTTGCCACTACATGACATCGCCGAAAGGATACCCGTTTCCATCGACGTTGTCAAGAAAGTTGAAGGGATGATAAAGGGAAGCCAACATAAAAGAAGAATGCCACTGATACCAAAAATTGGAATAAGGACGATTGGCTTAGACTGGAGATCTCCAGTAATGGAGGGGTAGGCAAACTAGTATTTAATAGAGAATGGCTTGAGTTTTATCCATTTCTTCTCATCTTTGCCAATAACCCTTCCGCATGCACACTTTACGATCTCTCCCTCCCTTACGCTGTAATCCTCTATTATTCTTCCCTTCCAGCAGTGCCATAGTTTTCCTTTCCCTATCTTTAGATACTTGAAGATGATCCTATCACAGCTTTTACACCTTACTTCCAATACCCTTGCGGTCATCAGACAAAAAATCATCATCTAAACCTTTAAATCATCGAACCAGATTCGAGAGCTAGATCGCATGATATCCAGAAAAGAGATTCAAGAGATCCTCGATGAGTACGATCCCAAGGAGATCAAAATCGGGGTAATCGCATCTCATTCAGCTTTGGATGTGTGCGATGGCGCGGTTGAAGAAGGTTTCGGAACCATAGCTGTATGCCAGAGGGGTAGGGAGAAAACATATGCTGAATACTTCAAAGCAATAAGGGAAAATGGTAAACTGATAAGGGGTTGCATAGATGAAGCGTGGATATTTGACAGGTTTAGTGAAATCTTGAAAGATGAGAACCAGAAAAAACTCAGAGATAACAACGTCATTTTTGTACCCAACAGGTCTTTCACCTCTTACTGCAGTATAGATGAAATTGAGAACAACTTCTTTGTACCGATGTTTGGATCGAGAATCCTTCTTAGAACGGAAGAAAGGGGCGAGAAACAAGACTATTACTGGCTACTCGAAAAGGCTGGACTTCCATTTCCCGAAAAAGTAGAAAATCCTGAAGATATTGACGAACTCTGCATAGTTAAACTCCACCATGCTGTTAAGAAACTTGAAAGAGGATTTTTTACTTGCTCTTCTTACAAAGAGTACAAGGAAAAATCCGAAAAATTGCTGAGGCAGGGAGTTATAACAAAGGAAGATCTAGAGAAGGCGAGGATAGAGAGATATATCATAGGTCCCGTTTTTAATTTGGATTTCTTTTACTCCCCAATAGAGGAAAAGGGTAGCAAACTCGAACTCCTTGGAATAGACTGGAGATTTGAAACAAGTTTGGATGGTCATGTCAGATTACCAGCACAACAGCAATTAAGTTTACCAGAGCACCAGATAATTCCTGAATATACGGTATGTGGCCATAACTCGGCGACGCTCAGAGAATCTCTCCTCGAAAAGGCATTCAAACTAGGAGAAACTTTTGTCAAGGCAACGTGGGAGTACTATGATTACGGAATCATCGGTCCATTCTGCTTACAAACCTGCGTTGATAAAGATCTCAACTTTTACATCTATGATGTTGCCCCAAGAGTTGGTGGGGGAACAAATGTGCACATGTCTGTTGGACATCCTTATGGAAACACGCTCTGGAGAAAACCGATGAGCACGGGAAGAAGAATAGCAATGGAAATCAGGAGAGCGATCGAGATGGATAAGGTCAGAGAGATAGTGAGTTAGTGGAAAAAAGATTTAAAATCGATACCTTTAACACCTAAAGAATGATACCGGAGGCGCTATTCCTTACGAAGGGAGTTGGAAAGCATAAGGAAAGATTGCAATCATTTGAGCTAGCACTCAGAGATGCTGGTATAGGAATGTGCAACATAGTTAGGGTTTCCAGCATCATACCCCCAAACTGTAAGATCATATCAAAAGAAGAAGGTCTGAAAAGGCTGAAGCCAGGGCAAATTGTGTATTGCGTGATGTCACAAAATGAAACAAATGAACCAAATAGGTTAATATCGGCATCCATAGGCATAGCGGTTCCAAAAGATAAAAATTCTTATGGTTATATTGCGGAGCATCACAGTTATGGAGAAAACGAAAAAAAGGCTGGGGATTATGCAGAAGATCTAGCTGCAACCATGCTCGCCACTACACTTGGCATTAATTTTGATATCAACAAGGCATGGGATGAAAGAAAAAAGGTTTTCAAGATGAGCGGGAAGATAGTTGAGACCAAAAATGTTACTCAGACTGCAATTGGAGATGAGAATGGACTATGGACGACAGTTATAGCTGCAGCAGTTTTTATCGAAAAATTGTAATTCAATCTGCACCTTCTTGATAGAGCTTTTCACCCCTCTTTTCCAATATGCTTGCCTGAGCGGCGACGAGCCTAGCTATCGGTATCCTGTAGGGTGAACAGCTAACGTAATCTAACCCTATGGCGTGACAGAATTTGATGGAATTCGGTTCCCCTCCATGCTCTCCGCATATACCAATTTCCAGATTTGGATTTCCCTTTCTTCCCCACTCTACAGCTAACTGCATCAGCTTTCCAACGCCCTTTACATCGAGTACCTGGAATGGGTTATGCTGAAGTATGCCATGAGATGTATACATGGGTAAAAACTTGCTCTCGGCGTCTTCTCTGCTGAAGCTGAAAGTTGCCTGCGTCAGGTCGTTTGTACCAAAGCTAAAGAAGTCGCAGACCTTTGCCAGATCTTCTGCTCTCATGCAAGCTCTTACGCATTCCATCATGGTTCCAAATTTTAGAGGAATCTTTACATTGTATTCTCTTTCAACTTCTCCCTTTATTCTGTCAACCATTTTTCTAACCCATTTCAGCTCCTGTGCGGTTACGACTTGAGGAACCATTATCTCTGGATTCACTTTTATGCCCTCCTTTATCACTTCGGCGGCAGCCTCTAGCAAAGCTCTTATCTGCATCTCATAAATGTAAGGATAGGTCATCCCAAGCCTTACCCCTCTGTGACCAAGCATTGGATTTATCTCTTGCAATTCCTTTACTCTCTTTAGTAGCCTTTTTCTTTCAACCACTTCTGGATCGTCATCCTTCTTACCTTTCTCCTTCAGAACGAATATCTCGTTGAGCAATTCTTCTGGAGAAGGCATGAATTCGTGCAGAGGAGGATCGAGCAATCTCACTATCATTGGCCTATCTCCCATTATCCTAAGCATTTCCTTGAAATCTTCCTTTTGCATTGGTCTCAACTTCTCTATCTGTTTCTTCCTTTCCTCCTCGCTTCCCGCAATGATCATGGCTCTCATTATCGGCATCCTATCTGGAGCATTGAACATCCTTTCAGTTCTGCACAAACCTATACCTTCCGCACCAAACTTTATAGCCAACATCGCCATTTCTGGGGTATCGGCATTTGCCCTTACTCCAAGTTTCCTTATATCGTCCGCCCATCTCAATAATGTTTTAAACTCTTCAGAAAGCTCCGGATGAGTAAGCGGAACAGCTCCAAGAATAACCTCTCCAGTGGAACCATCTATGGTAATTATATCCCCCTCAGATACAACTACTTCACCAACGGTAAATCTCTTCTTTTCCAAATCGATCTTTATATCCTCACAGCCAACGACGCAGGGCTTTCCTATTCCCCTCGCAACAACCGCGGCATGGCTTGTTGCTCCCCCTCTTGAAGTAAGTACGCCTTCAGCTGCCACTATTCCATGGATATCCTCTGGCGTCGTTTCTGGCCTAACGAGAATAACCTTCTTTCCAGACTTGGCTAACTTTTCTGCACTATCTGGATCAAATACAACTGCTCCAGATGCCGCACCTGGAGATGCATTCAGACCTTTTGCTAGAACCTCATAGTGGGCATTTGGATCTATCCTCGGATGGAGAAGCTGATCCACTTGTTCTGGAGTTATCCTCATTATGGCTTCCTCCTTGTCTATTATTCCCTCCTTAACCATATCAACCGCTATCTTCACGGCTGCGCTTGCAGTTCTTTTTCCAGTTCTTGTTTGGAGGATGAACAGCTTCCCCTCTTCTATCGTAAATTCTATATCCTGCATATCTCTGTAGTGTCTCTCGAGCTTATCACATATCTCCACAAATTGATTGTACAGCTCCTCGTTTTGCTCTTTCAGTTTAGATACTGGAAGGGGTGTTCTTATACCAGCTACCACATCTTCACCTTGAGCATTCATCAGGTACTCTCCATACAACTCCTTGTTCCCGTTCGCAGGGTTTCTAGTGAACGCAACTCCAGTTCCAGAATTCTCACCCATATTACCAAAAACCATTACCTGAACATTGGCTGCAGTTCCCAAGTTGTGAGGAATTTTATTTACCTCCCTGTACTTGATAGCCCTCTTGTTATTCCATGAGTCAAAAACGGCTTTAATTGCCATGTAAAGCTGTTCCATCGGATCTTGAGGAAAATCTCTTCCAGTTTCCTGCTTCACCAATCTCTTGAAGGAATTTACAACTGTAGAAAGGGCTTGCTCAGATAGTTCTTGATCGTATTGTACATTTTCTATCTCCTTAACTCTTTCCAGTTCCTTTTCGAACTTCTCGTGATCTATTTTCAAAACTACGTTCCCAAACATTTGAATCAATCTTCTGTAACAATCGAGGGCAAATCTTCTGTTGTTTGTTTTTTTAGCCAATCCTTCAACGGTTTCATCATTTAGCCCAATGTTCAGAATCGTATCCATCATCCCGGGCATAGACACTGGAGCCCCAGACCTCACAGATACAAGGAGGGGGTTTTCTTTATCTCCAAACTTCTTCCCAGTTATTCTCTCCAGCTCCTTCAAAGCTTGTTCCACCTGCTCCTTTAAACCATCGGGAAATTGCTTTCCATTTGCATGATATGCATTGCAGGCTTCAGTTGTTATCGTAAAGCCTTGGGGAATCGGCAAACCTAGCCTCGTCATCTCCGCAAGATTTGCTCCCTTCCCTCCCAGAAGATCCTTCATCTGAGCATTGCCTTCATGGAACATGTAAACGTACTTCTTCTGCGAAACCAACTGTTGGCTCGTTTCCATGTCACCGCCTAGCTCCTGTTCTAAAAAATTAAGTGCTTAAAAGAGTTTGCTCTCGAAATTAAATTTTAATATAATAAAGGCGATATATGTATGATGAGTGCCAAAAACTTCTTCATATGCATCTTCTTTGCAACCTTGATATTTACATCTTCTGCAGCATCGCCATGTAGGGAAAAAAGCATTTACAAACTCTTAATCGTAGCTCCAAAAGAGTTCTGCCCGTTGCTTAAACCACTCGTAGCTCACAAGGAAAAGGTTGGCATACCAACCAAGCTCGTTAGCTTGGAAAAGGTTTACGATGAGATGTTTTGGTATGGGAGAGATAAACCAGAGAAGATAAAATATTTCATAAAATTTGCTATCGAGAGATGGGGAATAAAATACGTTCTACTGGTTGGGGACTACAAGAAAATACCAGTGAGATATGTCTACAACTCATTCAATTATTCCTTTTTCCCAGAAGAAAAATTCATATCAGAGCTTTATTACGCAGACATATACGATAAACACGGTAGATTCTCATCATGGGATACGAATAACAATGGGATATATGGAGAATGGTTTGGAGAGGAAGCAGAAGATGGAAACATAGATCTCTATCCGGACGTTTACGTTGGACGCCTTGCTTGCAGGAATTCTTTTGAGGTTGCCGTTATGGTAGATAAGATAATAAAGTATGAGACCAGAACTTATGGATCCAAGTGGTTCAGAAGGTTTGTGGTAGTGGGTGGAGATACTTATCCAGAATGCCTGAATCCAAAATGGAAAGGTTATGAGGGAGAAGAAAATACCTTGAAAGCAATTAAAAACATGACCGGATTTGAGCCAATAAAACTTTGGGCATCCGATGGCTCTTTCAAAGGACAAATCGATGTGATAAGGGCTATAAATAGAGGGTGTGGCTTCATTTACTTTGATGGTCATGGTAGCCCTATGAGCTGGGCGACGCATCCCCCAAATAATGCAGAGAAATGGATAAGGGGGTTGGAAAATTACAACATGTGGATGCTCCATAATGGGTATAAGCTACCAGTATGTGTAGTTAGTGGTTGTCACAACAGCGAATTCGATACAACCCCTTTAAACCTCCTTCTAAATCCGAGGGAATCTTTCTTCCTCAGGTTGGATTTTGTGCCAGAATGCTGGAGCTGGAAGCTGGTGAGCAAACCTTTTGGAGGAGCGATTGCTGTAATAGGATGCACGGGATTGGGGATGACAAAGGAAGATAAAACTTCCTTCAGCGGTGGACTCGATTATTTGGATGCTCGTTTCTTCTGGGAATATGGAGTTAATGGAACAGATATTCTTGGAGATGTTTGGGGTAAAGCCATATCAGACTATATTGACAAGTATCCAATAAACTGGAGCTCCCCAGCTATGAGCGATTCTGCAATTGACGCAAAAACCGTGGAGCAGTGGGTATTACTTGGAGATCCCAGCTTAAAGATAGGAGGGTATGCTGAGATCGATTAAATTTTTAAATTGAAAGCGTTTAAGCTCATATGGATGGGATGCACTCTGAGAAGAAAACCTTAGAGGAAAAAAGATCTATCCCCTCGAGAGAAGATCTAACTAGAACTCTACTTGAGGACTTTCAAGAAGGTCTGGCGATCATTGGCACTGATTTCACCATTCTTGAGGTGAACAGATGGTTAAGAGATTTCTATGGGAAAATTTCTGGAGAAAAATGCTACGAGGTTTTTCTGGGAAGAGATAGCTCGTGTCCAGACTGCCCGGTAAAAGGTATAGAGAACTCTCCAAAGTACTTTTGTAGGAAGGGAATCTGGCTCGAGATATGCGCATATCCAATAAAGAATTGCATGGGGAAGATTGTTGGAATTTTGGAGCAATTGAGAGATGTTACCAAAATGAAGCCAGAGGAAGATGAAATCAAGTCGCTTCTTAACAGTGTATTCGATGATATAGACGTGGGTTTTTTCATTTTAGATGAGAATTTTCGAGTGGTATGGATGAACAATACTTTGCAAGAATATTTCGGCATAGAAAGGAAAGAAGTTATTGGCAAAGATAAAAGGGACTTGATTCAGAAGAAAATCAAATACATCTTTGAAAAACCAGATAGGTTTGCGCACAAAGTTCTTTCATCCTATGACGATAATGCTTACACAATGTCTTTTGAATGTCACGTTCTACCCGATGAAAAAAGAGAGGAAAGGTGGCTAGAGCATAGGAGTAAACCGATTTCTTTTGGTCCATATAAGGGAGGAAGGATTGAACTGTACTATGATGTTACGGAAAGAAAAATTTTGGAAACAAAACTCATGGAAAACTTAAAAATTTTCAAAACGCTTGCGGAGGAAGCGAAAGATGGCATAATAATGATAGATAATGATGGGAAGGTGGTTTTCTGGAATAAGGGTGCGGAGGAGATATTTGGATATAAGGCGGATGAGATCATAGGAAAGGATATGCACATAACGTGCGCATCTAGAGAATGCCTAGATGACTATATGAAGGGATTTATTGTGTTCAGGAGGCATGGAAGGGGAAAGGTTGTTGGTAGAACCGTAGAGGTAACTGGGATTAGAAAGGATGGAAGGAGAATTCCGGTTGAACTATCAGTGAGTGCCGTTAAAATAAGAGGAAAATGGCACGCAATAGGAATTGCAAGGGATATCAGTAAAAGGAAGAGAATGGAAGAAGAATTGAAGAAAAAGGTTGAGGAGCTGGAAAGATTTTACAGAATAGCTCTTGATAGGGAACTTAAAATGATCGAACTCAAGAAAAAAATAAACCAGCTTCTAAGAGAAAGAGGGAAGGAGCAAAGGTATATAATTGAAGGAGGTTAGTGAGTGTCCGCTAGGATATTCTGGTTACTTCCTATTTCTGCCATCTACATTACTGTGGCTTGGTTCATCAGGTTGTACCTGAAAGATAGGGATAAGAGAAAACTCCTATTTTCGATCGTCTTCGTACTGGCTTCTATGGATTATATTGTAGAGCTCCTTGCGATCCCGTACACTTCCAACTTTATTATTCTAAACATTTACTTGGCTGCATCCATACCGTTGCAGATTACGATATTCGTAGCCGTCCTTGAAACCATGTATAGCATTAAGGATTTCAATAAAGCATTTAATATTCTTCTGCTCATATTTGCCTCACTAATAGTTTCTTCACTTCTTCCTTTTTCACTGCAAAATGTGCTCAAACCCATTCGCATCGTTCTAGCCATGGAAACAATAGGTATGTCTTTTTTCTCCTTCATAAAGAAGAAAAGAGAAGATGCCCTACTATTTGGATTATCGCTCGTTTGTTTCACATCGGCAAGTATAGGATTAGCCTCTAATGATCAGGGGTTAGCTATTTTTTCGTTTACGATGGCATACATATTTCTAGCTCTCGTCTTCAGGAAAGCAAAAGGAGAAGAGGGAATATCTTCATATTTTGCTCTAAAGAAAAGGCTGGAGGAAACGGAAAGAAAGCTAAGGCTAAGCGAGGAAAAATATCGCATTATTGTTGAAAACACGAGCGATGTCATCATGCTCAATAATCCCAGAGGAATTATAACCTATGTAAGCCCTTCTTGCGAGAGGCTGTTTGGATACAAGGCAGAGGAATTTTTGGGAAAAACTCCATGGGAAATTCACATTGTCTATCCAGATGATCTGAGAAGAGTAGCCCTATATCATCACAGGGTAAAGAATGGATTGGAAGTAAAGCCCATAGAGTATCGCATTATAACAAAGGAAGGCAAAATTAAATGGATTTCACACTCGATTTCTATAGTAAGGGATGAAAAAAGCAGGATAGTTACCTTCATCAGCTCTTACAGGGATGTAACCGAGAGAAAGGAAATGGAGCACCGGCTGTCTATTAAGGTTATGGAGCTGGAGAGAGCGAGAAAGGCTTACTTGAACATAATGGAGGATCTCAAGGAAACCGTGGAGAACCTCAAGAGAGCTAGAGAGGAAATCAGGAAGAAGAATAAAGAATTAGAGGAATTGAATAGAGATCTGGAAAGGAAAGTAAAGGAAAGAACAGAAGAAGTAGAGAGACTTCTAAAAGCAAAAGAAGAGTTGCTCATCCAAATAAGCCATGATATAAAAACCCCTTTGACCCCCCTCTGTAATCTGCTACCATTAGTAAAGGAAATGTCCGATCAACCAAAAGCAAAACAGCTGATCGATGTTTGCATAAGGAATGTGAATTACATGAGAAAGCTTGTAACCGATACCTTACAGCTGTTAAAAGCCGATGCAGTTAAGCTGAACGTTGAGGATATACTCCTTCTTGAAGAAGTAAAGAACTTGCTGGAGGATCACAAGGTTAATTTGCAGGAGAAGAAAATGGATGTGAAAATCTTAATAGAGGAAGATGTAATAGTCAGGGCAGATAGGGTTAGATTGAGAGAGATTCTAGATAACCTGATATCGAATGCAATAAAATATAGCAAAGAAGGAGGGGAGATAACCATAGGTGCAGAGAGAGAAGAGGATATGGTAAAGATCTTTGTTAGGGATAATGGCATAGGTATGACAAAAGAACAATTGAAACACATTTTTGATGAATTTTACAAAGGCGATAGATCGAGGCATGATTTGTCATCTGTGGGGATGGGTTTATCTATATGCAAGAGGTTAGTTGAGAAGCATGGTGGTAAAATATGGGCTGAGAGCGAGGGCTTGGGAAAAGGATCAACTTTCTACTTTACTCTTCCCGCAGGCGAGCAGAAATCCAAAGAGATCGTGAGCAACGTGTAAAAATTATATATTACTAAGATGATTTAAGTGCATGAAACGAAAGGCAATCTTATTTAGCGTTTTTGCAGCTGGTACTATATTGCTAAGTGCCCCTTCTTCCGCATATCTGGAAACGAGGAGCAAGCTTTTAACTGAATACCAACCAATAACTTTGGATGTAAATGATACGTTGCTCGTCCTTTCGATAATAGCTTTTTCCATGGCTTTGGTATGTTACACAACCGGCGTTTTTTCTGAGATGATTGCAAAAGAATTAAAACCATGGCATGTCAAAATATTCTGGTTGGGTTTCTTATTTGAGATATGCGGAGCCATACCAATGTTCATGAGGAGCGAGAAAGGAAACATTTCTTTACATAAAATAGTTGGGGCAATTGGTCTAGCCTTAATCATAACTCACAACGTTTTAGCGTCGATAGCAATTAGAACGAATCTGGATATAGTCCTGAAATTGTTTCCAAAATTCAGTGCATTTGTCTATGCGATTTGGCTAATCGCTTTCATAACTGGAATGATAATTGGCATGAAAAAGCAAGAGCATTCTAGCGCTGCATTCTAAAGGAAATTTGCGTCGATCTTTGTAATTGGCAAAAAATTCTCTTCACCCAAATCCAGTTGATATTGAAGTAAGGGCATTCGTGGCAATGCGAATTTTCTCAAAATTTCAGCCTTTTGCCTTCAACAGATGGAACAGTTGGGTTTGTTTTCACTACTCTCTTTCTCTATTTTTTCTATTCTCGATTTAGAGGATTTGAATTTAATTGAGATGATATGATTTCGATTGACTAAGATCCCTCCATAGTCACTTGGCGGTCCCGGTATTATCCTTATAAAATTATTGTATCTTCCTTCCCCTAATAGCTCGATGTCCACAAGGAAGTAATTTGCTTCACACAACGATGCGAGAATAGCTACTTCTGTTGTACTTACAAACAATAGCCATACAATTAATGCCAACACGTATCCATTAAGTTTTGTAGAAAGTAAATTTACCCCAGCTATAAACACAAAGAGTAAGTCGAGAGTCCAATATTTTCTACTTGAGTAGTCTCTTCCTCCCTTTATCACTTTTAAGAGTTGATTATAGTCATACCTATTCTTTAGTTCCGATGCTATCTTGATAGATGCACAATAAAGCTGGTAAACCATCAACAAA
>JAGHAD010000076.1 GCA_021161685.1 Thermoplasmata archaeon
ACGCAGGAGATTGTCAAGGAACTCTATCCTCTGAGCTATAAAAGCAATAAATCTTTGCTGAAGCCATCTTACCAAGGTTCTCTATCCTTAATGTTAAGCCGGCGGAGGGATTCGAACCCTCGACCTGGTGATTACGAGTCACCCGCTCTACCAGGCTGAGCTACGCCGGCTAACTGGATAAAGGTTTGTTATCTTTATATCTGTTGCTATACTTAGATGAAGTTCATGCTTTCCGCTATTTGTAATTCTCCATGGAATTCTTCTTTGATGGATCCAGCTGAGACGTAACCATAAGCCTTCACGAAGAGCCTGCAGTAGCGTAAAATAAAGAGGTTAATGGGATGATAATCGGTTACGACAAGGGTAATAGATGCATGTACTTTGTCATCATCAACTAGTATAATGATCTTCGTTGGAATCTCTAGACCATCAACATTGATGAAGTCCAACGTAAAAATGGAAAAGTTTCTTTGGTCTATCCCAATGTAGCCATCTGAATCAAGATTTAGAGTTGCTATTTTTGTATCGTTCTCCCACCTGTTCCTTATTTCAGCCCATGTTAGGCTCAATCTTTTTCCACCTATTCTGCCCCAGTACCATCCCTTGCTATCTATGCCAGTGAGGACAGAGTAATTCCAGTTGTGATCGTGATATCCAGTACCATATACCTCTAAGTTTTCATTGCCCAAAGTTAGCCTACCATAAACCAAAGCTTTTGGCAGCGGGACAACCCAACCTTCTCTCTTTGTATAGCATTTCCAACCAACGGTTGTTCCAATATAAATTAGATCGACAACAGTTTTTCCTATTCTGATATAAAGTTTGTACTTCCACTTTCCATTTTCCCTAAAAGTCCCTAGATCCAGGTACATGACAACTTCATCTCCTATCCTTATGCAAGGATACTCCTTTGAGACGAAGGATGGCAAGAAAATGGTTACCATTGAAGACCTTTCTAAAAGTTTTCCATCCTTGTAAATTTCAACGATATATCTCATCACTCCCTGATCTTCCACCGAATGTACCGATATGCCAGTGTGGATGGCATAACCATTTTCAAAAACCGCATCGAAGTACCACCACTCCGTGGTTGGAATATGATAGGGTCCATGGAATGCATCATCTCTTGGTGAGATTGACACCGGTTGCGGTTTAAAGGTAATTTTCTCTTTAAAAAAATCTCCAAATTCAAACTGACCTATGGGTATAACCATGAAAAGGGCAAAGAATGCAAATAATCTTTGCAATAACATCGATTTTTTATTTGTATCACATAATATAAAACTTTTTGTACGTTTAAAAGATTGGAATGATGATAGTTTTATACAGCTAAGGGATTTACTAGAGGTATGAAAGTCAAGGTTGGCAAATTATACGAGCTGGAATTGAAAGATGAAAAAGTTCTGTTTGCAATAATGTACGCATTTGAAAAGGGAAGAAACAAAGATGTATACAGCTTAATGGTCTACAGCCATAAAGGTGCATTTGAATTTCCGGTACGGAAGGAAACACTGAACAGGTGGGTAAAGGAAAATAAACTGAAGGAGGTCGAAGCCGAAAGTGCCCTCCGGCAGATATTGGGATAAAAATTGTACAAAAAATTTTTTAATTCATGAAGGTAGAGAAAAACGATGATGAAGAACAAGAAAAATGAAAAGAACGAGCCGGATCCGACAATCGAGGTGCCAGATCCATACCCAGAGATCTAAAATTTTATTATCACTTTTACAGATTCTTTTGCTTCTGATACAAGATCAAAACCCTTCTGTATTTCTTCAAGTTTTAACCTGTGGGTTATCATATCCTTTACTTCTATTTTCTTCGTTTTGAGAACTTCTATCGCCTCTTCTATGTCTCTTGGAGCTCCTGCGTAAGTTGATACCACTTTCACACCCTTATTCCATAAATCAAAAATCCTTATTGGAACTTCTATGTCAGGAGCCAGAGGTGCAAAGAGCAGGATTGTCCCTCCTTTATCAACACAATCAATAGCTTGCAAAATTGCGCCCGGGGCACCAGCAGAGACTATAACCATATCTGCCAAATACCCGTCGTTTATCTCTTTCAACTCCTTTACGACGTCATCTTTTTCAGCATGGAGGGCAAGATCAGCACCATACTCCAGAGCTTTTTCAATCCTATACTTGTTGATATCGACGCAAACAACCTTCTTTGCTCCCCACGCCTTTGCGAGCTTCAACTGAAGTAAGCCAGATATTCCGCTTCCTATGATGAGGATGGTTTTGTTAGGCTTGAACTCTGCTATTCTAAATCCCCTTATCGAGCAAGCCAAGGGTTCAATAAAAACACCCTCTTCATAAGATATTTCTTTTGGTAATAAGAAAACACCTCTATCCACGTTTATCTTTGGAACTCTTATGTATTCAGCAAAACCCCCGGGATCGAAGTTAGTTGAACGTAGAGTACTGCATAAGGTATGTTGTCCATTTAGGCAGTACTTGCATTTATTGCATGGTACGTGATGCGACACGAAAACTCTATCTCCAACTTTGTACGCATCCACTCCTTCTCCTACTTCCACTATATCTCCAGTTATTTCGTGACCCAGTACTCTTGGCGCAGTCTTTATTCTGTACCATTCCATGACATCGCTACCGCAGATTCCACTAGCCCTTACCTTAACGAGAATTTCCCCTTTCCCTATTTTTGGTATCGGTATCTCCTTTATCCTGATGTCCTTGTTGTTGTAATATACGGCTACTTTCATCCTTTGCTCTCTTCCTTAAATATATCAAAAGCTTCCTTTGGCGTCGCACCCTCATGGACAATTGCCCTAACCGCCTTTATCATGGCAACTGGATTCGATGACTGAAATATGTTCCTTCCCATGTCTACACCTGCAGCCCCAGCCTGTATGGCATCGTATGCCATTTTTAGAGCATCCTGCTCCGGTATTTTCTTTCCTCCAGCTATTACTATAGGTACCGGGCAACTTTCCACGACCTTTTCAAAACCTTCTACGTAGTAAGTCTTCACCATATGCGCTCCAAGCTCAGCAGCCATCCTACTAGCTAGAGATATGTACTTTGCATCTCTTTTCATTTCTCTACCAACTGCAGTCACTGCAAGTACTGGGATACCATATCTCTCGGCATCGTCTATGTACTGTGTTAAGCCCAGAATGGTATCTCTCTCAAAGTCCGCCCCAACCATGATAGAAAAGGCTATCGCTGAGGCATTTAATCTTATGGCATCCTCAATAGAAACTATTATTCCCTCATGGAGCAGTTCCTTTCCTATGATACTCGTTCCACCAGATACCCTTAATATAATAGGAATGTCATTTGAAGGATCGACATAATTTCTCAAGGCTCCTCTCGTTAGCATTAGAGCATCGGCATAGGGTATAAGGGGATTGACCGTTTCATCGAACTTTTCCAAGCCGGTCGTTGGTCCCATGAAGTACCCATGATCTACGGCGAGCATCAAGGTTCTACCATCCTTTTTTATTATCCTGGATAGCCTGTTTTTCATTCCCCAATCCATTTCAAACCCCAAGCTCGTAACTTCAAGGTGGTATATAAAGTCTGTCAATGAGAGATTTCAACAAAAGCTCAAAATTTGGGCGAAAAGTAAAAATCTTAGGTGAAAAAAGCATAATATTAATGCTTCGAAAGTTTTTTATAGGAGTTTGCGTATCTCTATTTGCTTTGTTTTGATCGTTTGAATATCGGGGGGGTGATGCTATGGGCAGTGTGAAAATAGCCATAATAGGTGTTGGGAACTGTGCAAGTTCCCTTGTACAGGGTATATACTATTACAGGGATAAGAATCCGGATGATGTAAATGGTTTGATGCACTGGGACATAGGAGGCTACAAGCCCTATGATATAGAGGTGGTGGCTGCAATCGATATAGATAAAAGAAAAGTTGGAAAGGATGTCAGCGAAGCAATCTTTGCAAAACCAAACTGCACAACGGTATTTTACAAGGATGTTCCAAAGATGGGCGTTGAAGTCGTTATGGGAAAGGTACTAGACGGGGTTGCTCCCCACATGAAGAATTATCCCGAAGATAGAACTTTTATAGTAGCGGATGCAAAGGAAGCTGAAAAGGAAGATATAATCGATGTTCTAGAAGATAGCGGAGCCGAGGTAGCTCTTAATTACCTACCAGTCGGCTCTGAGGAAGCTACCAAGTTCTATGCGGAATGCTGCCTAGAGGCGGGCGTTGGTCTAGTTAACTGCATCCCAGTATTCATAGCAAGTAACGATAGCTGGGCAAGGAGGTTTGAAAAGAAAGGAATACCCATAGTTGGAGATGACGTCAAGTCGCAAGTCGGGGCAACGATAACGCATAGGGTTCTTGCAAAGCTATTCTCCGATAGGGGTGTAAAGATAGACAGAACTTACCAGTTGAACGTTGGGGGGAATACTGATTTCTTGAACATGCTCGCAAGGGACAGGCTAAATTCGAAGAAGATATCAAAGACCGAGGCGGTGCAGTCTGTAATGAATTCAAGGTTAGACTCAGATAACATACATATAGGTCCATCTGACTATGTACCATGGCTCAACGATAACAAACTCTGTTTCTTGAGACTTGAGGGGAGATTATTTGGAGATGTGCCAATGAACCTAGAGCTAAGGCTAAGCGTAGAAGATTCCCCAAACTCTGCCGGCTGTGCGATAGATGCGATAAGGTGCTGTAAACTTGCAATGGACAGGGGAATAGGAGGTCCACTTATATCTATATCTGCATACACCATGAAGCATCCTCCCCAGCAGTTTCCAGATAGTGTAGCTAAGGAAATGGTCGAAGAATTCATCCAAGGAAAAAGAGAGAGATGAACTATAAGGTATGCATAATCGGACATATTACGAGAGATCATGTAAGGATAGGTGACAGGAGTTGGACTGCACCTGGAGGGACAGCGTACTACCTTTCCATAGCACTTCATAGCTTGGGAGTAGAACCGATAGTGATCACAAAATTAAAAAAGGAAGATAGATACCTGCTTAGTGATCTGGAAGAAAGGGGTATAGAGGTGATTGCGGAGTATACCAAGCATACTACCACTTTTGAGAATGTGTACATTGATGGAAAAAGGCTACAGAGAGTAATTTCCATCTCCTCACCATTTACGGCAAAGGATATCGATGGTATAGATGCAGATCTGTTTTATTTGGGCTCCCTTACAAGAAATGACTTGGAAGAAGATCTCCTCTCGAGATTAAGAAACCGCTTTACGGCGATCGATGCCCAAGGTATGTTAAGAAAGGTTGATGGTGGAAGGATAGATTTGGAAAGGATGGAAAATCCAGATAAGCTATCCTGTGTGGATATAATTAAGCTTAATGAAAGAGAAAGCATAGCATTGGCTGGAAAGACCGATCTAATTGGAGCGATACGAGCTATAAAGCTATTTGGGCTAGAGGAGATAGTGATCACTTTAGGGGAAAATGGAAGCGTAATCCATGCGAATGGAAAAACCTACAGGATACCACCATTTAAGACAAAGGTCGTCGATCCTACTGGATGTGGAGATACTTACATGGCTGGCTACATCTACAAAAGATTAAGAACAAAAGATTATAATGAGATAGGCATCTTTTCTTCAGCTGTAGCATCTATTAAGCTCAGTAAGAGAGGTCCATTTACGGGAAGTGAAAGAGATGTTGAAAGCTTTATTAATAGCAGCGGGAAGGGGAGAAAGGCTTGGTGAAATTACTAAAGATAGACCGAAACCCCTCATCGACCTGCTTGGCCTTTCTTTAATAGAGAGAATTATTCTTACAGCGAGAGAAGTTGGAATAAGTGATTTTGTTATAGTGACTGGATACAAGGGTGAGAAAATAAAGGAAAAGCTCGGAAATGGGGAGAAGTACGGCGTTAAAATAGAGTATGTTGAAAACAGGGAATGGAAAAAAGGAAATGCCCTGTCGGTAATGAAGGCAAAAGACCTCTTTAATGACAAATTTGTATTGCTCATGTCCGATCACATATTCAATGGGGATATACTCAATGCTTTGATCAAGAGCGATATAAAAGCTTCAGTCATCCTAGCTGTTGACAGGAGGGAACCCTTAGAAGAGGATACCAAGGTCTTGGAAGTGGAAGGGTTAATAAAAGACATAGGTAAAAAGATAAGCAAAGCTAATGCGATCGATACCGGAATATTCATGTGTTCTCCAAGCTTCTTTCAGTATGTGGAGAGAGCGATAGAGAAAGGTAAAGATACCCTATCAAGCTGTGTCCTTGAGGCTGCAAAGAATGGAGATGCAAGGGTATTTGACATATCAGAGATTGATAATGCTTGGTGGATAGATATAGATACGAAGGAGGATTTAAGGGAAGCGGAAAGAATTCTGTGCAGGAATTTGATAAAAAGGACAGATGGACCTATCTCCAAATATATAAACAGACCAATTTCCGTCAGGATATCAAAAGTTCTTGCTAAAACGAGTATTAAACCCAGTACAATTTCCATAATTAGCTTTATCCTTTGTATCGTATCTTTCTATCTTTTTTTCATTGGAAATTATCTAAGCATAGCTCTCGCTGGGGTGGTCGGGCAGTTATCTTCAATAATAGATGGATGCGATGGGGAGATAGCTAGATTAAAGTTCATGGCAACGGATTACGGAGCATGGCTGGATGCGGTTTTGGATAGGTACGGAGATGCTTTCATGATAGCTGGCATCATCTACGCATCTTGGATTTCAAGTGGGGATATCAAAGCATGGTTGTTTGGCTTGATTGCATTAATTGGAACTTTTATGAACAGCTACACAGCCATAAGATATGATTCCATATTCGCCGAAAGGAGAAGGAAGCACGAGATAAGGATAGGGAGAGATGTTAGGATGTTCCTCATCATGATAGGTTCTCTCCTGAACCAGCTTTTCTACACATTAGTTGCCCTAGGTATACTGACTAACGCAGAAGTCATTAGGAGAATTTATGTTTGCAGAGATTGATTTAGAATTTCCTTTAGCCACTTTGGCATGGCGAAAGAAGCAAGGTGAAGTTCTGGAGTATAGTATATCGTTTCTATCTCTCTTTTTCTGAATCTCTCTACAATTTCTTCTTCATTTAAGACCAGAGGTTTTTTTGAGCAGAGCAAAAAACTCCACATTCCAGATGGATAAGTTGGGACAAAGGAGAGATAGACAGCTCTATGCGGAAAGCATCCTGAGTTTTCCAATATAGCTAAGAAGTAGTCCTTCTGAAGATATGGAGATTGACTCTGCGTCACGAGCAAGTCGCATATCTTAAAACATTCCCGATAGAACTTTTTTGAAATCAAAGGTTTGCTCAGTGCATCCGGATCGCTTCCATCAACTATCACGACATCAAACTTTTCGTTGCAGTTTGAAACAAAATCCAAACCTTCTTTCAGAACTATCTCTACCCTTTCTAAAGCACCTCTATCTATGGAAACGTACCTTCTGCAGATTTCTATAACATCTTTGTCGATCTCTACCAAGATAACCTTTTTGGGATGATGCTTTAACACCTCTCTCGCCGCCCCGCCATCTCCTCCTCCTATTATCAGTACTTTCTCTGGATTTGGATGCATAAGTAAAGGAACGTGCACGAGCATTTCGTGGTAGAAACCCTCGTCTTTCTCGCTCAACTGTATCTTTCCGTCTATCACAAGAACTTTCCCCATGCATGTAGAAAAAACTTCTATCTTCTGCATGCCTTTTTTCTCTATGATCTTCTCTCCCTCCAGTCCAAAAAGCACACAGCCATGCTTCTCTATCACTTTATCCATACAATTCGACTTTAAGGTTAAGGAGTTTATTAAAGTAGCTCTAAAATTCTCTTTTGAAAAAGGTGAGATCAATCCTGTGCCAGTCATCAAAGTCGTATTTGCCTCTAGATCCATCTGAGTAATCAACCAGAATATAAACGTAGTTGTAGTTCATGCAACTTCTGTATACCCTGTACTTCCACCATTCCCTCCTTGGGAAAACTGTGTATATGTTATCACATCCCGGCGTATTCCAATTGAAAATTCCTAAAGTATGACCCAACTCGTGCATTATAACGCTGGCATAAGCTACAGCTCTCTGATAATCCCTATCAAAGCCTCTCCTCAAAAACCCAGCAATAAAGTGAAACTTACGAGATAAGTTTTCCACCACATCCGCTGATATTTGGAGGCTATCGAGTTGGTAATGCTCTCCATCTATTGAGGTTGGATAGACGTATCCGGGCCATCCCGCATCATGGACAATTACTCCATAGTGCATAATTCCTCTTTTCCACTTGCACAAATCGCCATGCAGGAAATAGTTGAGATAGATGTTTTTTAAGTCATCTCTTGACGTATGATTGCTGTATGGTATGATTTCTCCTCCTCCATCCCATCCCTCATTTATATGAATCACTATGTTATGTCTGGAAAAAGCTTCTTCAAGTAGGCGTTTTGTTAGAGGAGGGAGTATAGCCTCTCCGCTTCCATTTTCTCTCTCCATCTGATCTATCTCCAAGAAAATATCTTTCCTGAATGGATCTGCACCAAATGAGGAGAGTAAACACTCTTCTACGTTGTTCAACCCATCGTTATCTAAATCTAGTAAAGAATGGTTTTCTGGACGTTTTGGATGATAGAACCACTCATCTATATATCTTCCCTCCTTATGGTCATACTTGAAGGTATGACCCCACTTCCATTCCCAATAGGTTGATACCCCATCGCCATCGTGATCGATTCCACCATCATTGGAGAAAGGATCAGTTCCAAACACATTGACTTCAGCCCAGTAAGGAATATGATCTCCATCGTAATCATTCTGATAAATGTCAAAACACAGCTCAAAGTCCCCATCCTTTTCATAAGTGCTCCCATCATCGCATCCATTCAGCCTGCCATAGCCACTCGAATCCGAAAGAGCCTTAACTGGGGATAGCCAATCACCACCAAGCCAGTGTCCGGATTTTACATTGTAGTATATCTCTGCATACCTCTTTTCCGGTTCTTTTATGCTCCCTATGTCCATTAATTTATCCTTTCCCTTATTCCAATCCCAGAGCTCTATCCTTATATACACCCATTCTTGATCATCTGGAATGTCGCAAGTGAACTTCCATAGCTGATCCTCCACGTATCTTACATTGTGCCATACCGGACTTCTAAACTCTACATTATTAACAAATACCTTTACATAAAGATCCGGAAACATCCATTTGAACTTGGGCAGATACCACTTTCCATAATCTAGACTCCTTATGCACTTTATCTCAATGGTAATTTTTAGGTTTGTTAGAGGATCAAAGTCCGTACCTCTCTCTCCTTTGATTGGAAATGTGAAAAAGAGCAAGGGTAACATGCATGCAAAGATTCTTGCGAGGTTTTTCATATAAAACACCATAATATAAATAAGTTCTTTCCTTAATAAACTTAATCCACCTTTTCCAGCTTCACAAGGACTTCGCTCTTCTCTGGAACATATACATCAACGTAAACCTCCATCTTATCATTTACCTTTCTCTCCATCACCACGCATCCATTGTTTATGCTGTAATTTCCCGCAGGCACTAGGAAAGTCAACCTCACCTTTATGCTCTTTTCTAGATCATTTCTCACGAGCTTCGTAAATTGATCTAGTTCTTTACATTCGATGTGATAAAGGGGTATGGAGTATTTGGGCTCCTTGTAATTGTAGGAAACGATGGACCAGTTCCTAACGCTAACCAGCCTATAGCCCCAGTATGCATTTCTAGGTGCGCTTGCTGCGGTGGTTGTCGTTATGAAAATGGTGTTATTTCGTATGGTGACATCATCAAAATGGACATGACCTGCAAATACCGCATTCACTTTGTACCTTTCTATCATCCTTAACAGTTCTTCCCTACCAGCATAACCTATACCAAGGAGAGATTGGTGAGAAGTATTCCATAGGGGATTATGGTGAAGCATAATTATCTTTAGCTTTGCACAACTTCTAGACAGCTCTTTTTCAATCCACTTCAGTTGATTTTCAGATATATAGCCTCCCCAACTCAGGGCAAGGATAGAAAATGCTAACCTTGCATATCTTGGCCAGTCGTAAGAGTTGACCGCGATGAAAGAAGCATTACCATAGCTGAAGGTGTAATTTAAAGGTCCAAAGTATTTCTTCCAGAATGTGAAACCATCCTGACCAAACTGGATGTATCCATCGTGATTGCCAGGGCACATGAAAGTCGGAACCTGAAGCTTTTCCAAAATCCGATAACATTTCTCATATTCTCTGCCGTATTCCCCTGGATATATCTGACCAAACACTAGATCACCGGTGATGATCACGAAATCGGGATTGAGCAAATTGATCTCCTCAATACATCTTTTTGCAGCCTTCCACCCTATCGTTTTCCATACACTTTCTTTCATCCCCCTTGGATCTCCAACGTGAAAGTCTGTAAGATGAATAAAGGTGAAGTTTCCATCTATTTTGTTTTCCACATAAATTGCCCTGGGTTCCGTTACGGAGATCTCTCCAAGGCAAAGAGTGAGATTATAAAGCTCTTCTGGAGTTTCTTCTGGTACTAGCACCTTACAGTACCAATTTTCACCAGATCTTTGATTACTCAAAATTTTTAGTTTGATTTTATCAGGTATGGGGTCAAAGGATGTTGAGATTACCACTGAATCTATACAGTAGGGGGCTTGGTAAATTATGGTAATTGTTGAGTTCTTCTCGACTATTGCTGGAAAGCCAAACCTTGGATAGATGATATCTATTGATAGGTTTTCTTTGTGTTGGGAAGGGGATACCAAAGGTAGAGTTAGCACTGAAATCCCCAGAATCAAGGGCAGGTAATTCATCTTACTTTTAATCTGAGTTAAGGCTATTTATAGTTTTAGGTAAATAATTTTCACAGGTAAACTATGTATCCTGGCCATGCAAAGGGATCCTTTTCTATTCCTTTACTGTAAAAAATGGCTTTCACTCGGTATATTCCGATGGGTGGATGGAACGAGTATGAATAATAGCCATATGCATCCTTTGTGGTATCGATGCCCTCTCTATGGATAGACCTGATGACCGTATCTATGACAAACTTTACCTCATCGATCTCTCCCCTAGGTTTTATCTTAACCATTAATGAGGGCGTTGTAACCACCGAGCAGCCGAGTACCGCAAGGAGGAGAGAAGGCTTTCTTTCAACAGAGCTGTACCAATATCCAATTTCCGGATAGTAAGAGAATGCCGTTGTCTTTGTCGATATCATCTTGAAGTCCCCGCCGACGTTTCCAGCTACATCCCACGCTTTAGCCTCTATCTTGTAACTTTCTCCAGATCCGACCGTGAATGTATAGACATATCTCTCTTCCCAGGTGAACCATTCTTTCATCAGCTCATCATTGATGTAAATCGCAGCTCTAGCTATTCCGGAGCCTTCTTCATCAACGGTGAATTCTATGGTTACATCTCCCGGCTCAACGATATCCTCCTTTGGCTTTGTTATATAAACCTTTGGAGGTCTTCCATCTATCTTTATGATCTTTTTCTTTGGATTTTCGGCATTTCCAGCTTTATCGACCGACCAGTACTCTATCTCATGCTCGCCGGTACCTCTAACTATGAAAGTGCATGGATTCTGTTTGCTGGAGTGCAGATCTCCATCTATACTGTAGTAAATGGTATCTACTCCACTTCCATTATCATATGCCCTAAGCTCCACCTCGACATAGGTTGTAAACCATCCATTCTCTCCATTTGGCTCTTCAGGATCAGTAAACAGCAGGGTCCATGGTGGTTCAGTATCTTCACCTATATATTCTATGCCCCACTTATCTATCCATGGGGTATCCGATGCGATATCCCTTGAAAGAACAGCCTTCAGTCTTATGTTGGTAACAGGTAGATCGGATATATCTCCGAGTCCGGTTTTTAGTACATTTCCAGAAGAATCCAGGACATAGAAAACTATGTTTCCAGAAGCATATCCATAGCTTGCATAGAACCTCTGCCATTTCTTAACATTGAGCTCCTCCACATCAAGTATCTTTGAATACAAGGCAGCTTCCGTTACAAGCTCCTTAACTTCTCCAAAGCTGTAGCTAACATCTGGAGAGCCAGTCGTTTTATAGATGTGCCACACGCTTCCAAATGCATCCGCATACTCGCTAGCTTGGTCTCTTTCATCTTCCCACACCGCAAATATCTTTCCATCATCTGATACCGCCAGGTTATTCCAATCTACATTCTCTGATGATCCATCAGATAGTGGTTGTTCCGATGTCATTACCAGCTTACCATTCTTGTTGTAAACGAGCTTTCCCCATAGTTCATCTCCCTTATCATAGGATACAAAGAACATCTTTTCAAGATATGGTACAACATCGGTTCTTATGTAATTGTTACCAGACTGTATCTTGAAGATACCCAAGGGCATGTTTCCATCCTGATCCAGAAATGCTCCCCACACGTTTCCTCTGTATTTTCCAGCACTCAAATCGCCGTCATTCCATGTAACGAGATACTCGTCTGTATATGGATTGTAATTAACGGCAGGCCAAACATTGTCTCTATCTTCTGTACCTACGACTATTGTTTTTGTCCAAACCTCTATACCATTTGGATCGAGTTTCGTAACCTTTATACCAAAAGGTCCATTCTCGCAATCATCGCCAAACTCATATACAACCAAAAAGAATCCATTTTTGTCACCACATACCCATGGTTGTCCTTCATAGTTTGCGCCGCGTGTTATCTGAAATTCATCACTCAAAGGATTTCCATTCCTGTCATAGAACCTTCCCCAGACGTTATAATTGTTAGGTCCTTCTCTTCTGTCCTCCCACACCACAAGATATCTCCCACTGCTGTAAGCAACGCATGCATCTTCCTGGATATCTGGCGCATCGCATATTGGCTCACTCAATGGAGTAACCTTCCCATCTGGAGTCACTATTGCTCCCTTGATATCTATTTCGAATCTCCTCGCCATATCGGCGGGATTTTCTTCCCAAACGACAAAGAACTTGTTACCATCTGAAGCTATGGAGGGATCTTCACCATGCCTTGACTTATCCACCATTATCTCTATATCTGTATCAGTTTCCGGTGGAGGTTGTGGATCTTTTCCATCTGAGTTGTAGGTCCTTCCCCTTATATCGCTGTAGCTGGCTCTCTCCATGTAATAAGGACGATCCTCTGGACCGAGCCTCTCTTCCCATGCAACTAAAAATCTTCCTCCACCAAAAGCCACATCTGGGTCCCATGCTCCTTCCCTATAGTTCTTGTAGGATATCATTACATCGGGATCTGTCCTATCATCCCATTTAAAAACTATATCGAAGTTGCTGTTGCTCGGCGCATTCGGATCTCCATAGAACATGTAAACTACGCTCTCTCCACTCGGAAGCTCTGGAACGATTCTGATCCAAACATCGGCTTTGCAATCATCATAATCCCCAACCCAGTATTCCAAATCGTATACCTTGTCATCATAAACATAAACGAAACGTAGGTCACTATAATCCGCCTGCATCTCCGGCTCGCGATGCACTTCTAATGGTAAAACGTATGCTTCCTTTGGAGGTCCAGTATTGTTAATGTGAATCTCTCTCATCTTTGGCCAAGGATAATACCATGCCTTGTAAGTGTTCTTCATGATCACTTTACTATCCTTTAGTTCTATGTTGTATGACATCGCCCTGTCTATCTTGCTCCAGTCTAGGAAATCATCTTCCCAGTAGAATGTTCCATTCGCTATAATAAATGTGCTTGGAATGAGCAAAGCTATCGATACTGCAATTGCTCCATATCTCAAACATCTAACCACTCACACCACCTCCTATGGATATGGGACGGGATACCATTCTCCCTTCCATAATATCTTGATATCCCAATCTCCAGGTAGAGGCTTATCTCCAAGAATCCATATCCTTGGGACTCTACCGTTTACGGTATCCCACATTATGGTTCGAGTAATATTGATGAAGTTTCTTCCAACAAGACTACAGCCGTACTGGTAGTTGTATGACGCATCTGGATCATATTGCAGGGTAAAGTTGAACTCTCTACCAACTGCTTTTCCAAATGTATAGATGGTTAGATGACCCGTCTCATCGAATTCCCAGTCGAGCTTCAGTTTTCTGTCACCATAAAGCGATATGTAGCCATAAATCTTGAAATCAGGGCTATCCATATCGATAAAGGTGACGTTCAGATCTTTGTTGAGTTGTAATAGCAGTTCTCCTCCCTCTCCAAGTTCCCATGTTCCAGTAACATTGAATGTGATATCCTCGTAATCCACCATAATAAAAGCATCTACCAGCGCATCAACCTCTCCCCTGAAACTGAGCTTCTTGAAGATGCCGGCATGCCTGTTCCATTCCAGAGCGAAATCGTCGGTTGCAATATCCTTGACATCGATCTTAACGGCCACATGATCCTCCTTTGTTGCCAAAAAGCTTAAGCCAAACATCTTTTTACCTTCGGTATCCAAACCAACCTCTCCATATCCATCTCCAACTGGTAGATCATAAAACGCTTTGGCATGTCCATCTTTTATCCTTAACGTTCCTTCGAGTCTCCATCCTTTAAAATTAACCGGAACGGTAATGGTAGTTGTTAATCCAGAGTATTTCTCCAGCTCTATGTAACCTCTTGCACCTGGGATATCAATAAATCCAGCTACGTATAAATTCTTTGGAAAGTTTGTAACCTTAATGAAAGGCTCTTCACTTCCTTTCAGGTACAAGCTCGCCTCATCTAGGTTATCTGACATTTTCAAGTCGATGAATCCCAATGCCCTTCCAGCTATCAAGCTTGCGTTGAGTCCCCACCTTGCTTCGATCCTCTCCGGTATACCTTTAAGCTCCAATCTGATTACGTTACCATTCTGGGTCGAGTTAACCAAATAGGTTACATCATATGATCTATCCGCTTCATAAACAAAAGATCTCTCTCCCAAAAATGTGAGGTCAAACTTCATGTAGCTTGGTAAAGGATCTAGGATGAAGGACTGAGCGAAATCCTCGAAGAGCGTGCCCTTAGATGAAAGCTCCACGCTCGTTCTTAAGCCGGGCGTTTCTTCAAAGTAGTATTCTATCTTCCCCTCCCTTGGTACGGATGTTATCGTCACCTCTGGAGCGGGATCAATCTTTAATGTTATGACCCTGTGGAAAGCTTCATTACCATTGGAATCAACGGTAAGTAAACTAGCCTCGTAGGTTAGGGGTACCGGATTTCCACCATAGAGATAAGGATCTATCTTCATTCTGAGGATGCCCGGATCTCTTAGACTTTCCTTTCCGAAGTAGAACCATGTCCCAACGTTATGAGGTCCTTCTCCTCCTCCATCGTATCTGTAGGTAACCCTCGCTGAGAAGTACTCGGCAGATAATTCAGCTTCCTCGCTCTCTAGTAGAGAGTAAGGAAATCTAAACTCCAGGGATACTTCAAAATCTTTTGTCAGGTCGGTCGATTCATCTATCGATACAATGAAGTCTGTCAGTATCGCCTCTATATCTCTTATCTTTGTCTTTGCAAAATCAAGCCTTACCTCAGTATCATCCTCCCTCTGCATGGTTAACTTGTATATCCTGTGGGTTGGAGAATGATACAGCATGTTAATGAAATCGTCAACATCTATATCCAACTTAACCTCATCCTCCTTTCCTTCATATTTGGTCACTATCCACACTCCAAGATCGTAGTCCACAACGGTTATCCTCTTGCTGGCAAAGCTCTTTTCGCCTTCGTCATCAATAACTTCTAGAGTAACCACGTATTTTCCAGGCTTGCTGTAAGTATGAGATGGATTCATCTCATCGGAACTGCTACCATCACCAAATTCCCAATGATAACTTACTATGTCACCTCCATCTGGATCATAGCTTTGCGATCCATCAAAGTGCACTTCCTTGCCTTGCCATACCACTTTAGGGGCTTCTATGACTGCTACTGGCTTTTTCTTCATACACCCTCCAAACATTAGAAAGATGACACCATCTACCGTTTCTCTTGATATCTCCTTGCCATTATAATACGCTATGGCAACGATCTTGTAGCCATGCGAGGGTAGGTAGAATCTGCAGTTGAATTTTTCCCTTCCATCAAATGTTTTTTCATCAACTAGAGAGCTACCACTGTATACCAAAATGCTCACCTTATCTACGTCACCTTTTGTTTCCACCCCAACTTTAAGGCATGAATCTATGACAAGGGATTTCCCTAGGATTGAAAGAAGAACGCTAGGTCTACCGGTGGTATCAAAGAAGTACAGCTTTCCAGCTTCAGGGTATTTTATATCTACAACTTTCTGCTCTTCATGGATAGAGGTAGATACTAGGCATAGCAATACAGGTACGCTAACAATTAGCAAACAATATCTTCTAAGGATTAATCCTTTCAATCTCCTTTCCACCTCCAAAGAGTTTCCTGTTAAAATCCATAAAACTTCTTCTATTTATAAATTGTGGTCGATAGCAGTTTCTGAAATTGTCTATTTACTCCTTGTTTTGAACTGAATCGAAAGTTATATAAGCCGATGTAATATTCGGATTAGCGTCAGACAAATGATGCCGTTGTCGTTCGTCTGTATGACGAACGACGGCTGAGCATCATACGTCTGACATACAGGTGGTGAGGAGAAAAAATATGGAAACCGCCGAAACGACGAGACTAACAATAAGGTTGCCGACAAGATATGTGCATTTGATAGATACATTCATAAGGCTCGGTGAATTCTCATCGAGGTCAGAGGTAATGCGCCGTGCCCTCATCGATTTCGTTGCCAACTACGCGAACGACCTACTCGAAAAGGCAGATAAGCTCAAGAAGATACAGGAGCTGGAGCAGGCGGTTTCCGTGCTAGATTCACTTGCGAAAAGATAACCCCAAACCTAGGAGGGGATGGGATGCCGAAGGGTGCTCCCCCGGCACCCTTCACAACTACCAGGAGGATAATTTGATGGTTGGAAAGAAGGGAATGGGTGATAGCCTAGTTGCTAATGCTATAAAACACTGGGAGCAAGAGGAGAGAAAGCTGAGAGAGAAAGAGGGCGAACTGTTCGGTGAACCTCAGATTGTTATTGTAGGTTGCGGTGGTGCAGGTGGTAATACGATAACGAGATTACACAAGTTGGGTGTAAAGGGAGCAAAGACGATAGCTATAAACACCGACAAGCAAGCACTGGATTTGGTTGAGGCAGATGAGAAACTACTCATAGGGAAAACCATAACAAGGGGACTTGGAGCTGGAGGTTATCCAGAGGTGGCAGAGAGATGCGCCAGGGAGGCGAGTAGGGAGATAGAAGAGTTGTTGAAAGGAGCTGATTTAGTTTTTATAACAGCTGGAATGGGAGGCGGAACCGGAACCGGAGCATCCCCAGTAGTTGCGGAGATCGCAAAAAAGCAAAATGCAATCGTTACAGCAATGGTTTCAACTCCTTTCAATGTTGAGAGAGCACGCCTCATAAAAGCTGATGAAGGACTCGATAAACTCAGAAAAAAGGCAGACAGCGTCGTTGTACTTGATAATAACAGATTACTGGAATTCGTTCCAAATCTTCCAATCAATCAGGCTTTTTCTGTGATGGATCAGTTAATAGCAGAGACCGTGAAAGGGATAGCTGAGACAATAACTCTTCCTTCCCTGATCAATCTAGATTACGCGGACATGAAGACGATAATGGAATCGGGTGGACTCTCTGTCATGCTATGGGGAGAGGCTGAGATGGATGCAGGGGTAGAAGCCATAGTAAATGAAACC
>JAGHAD010000045.1 GCA_021161685.1 Thermoplasmata archaeon
ATAAACTATGCCCATCAACCTGCCCCTTTCTTCTGCGGGAGCTTCCTCTTCTACAGGAATCGTCCACATGTTTGAGACGAGAGCATACGATATTATGGCATAAAAGATCATGAAAAGATGGAAGGAAGATGCAAAGAAAACGATCATGATTGAAGGCAATCCCATCATCATGAGAAGAATTAAAAGAGAAGGCTTTCTCCCTATTATGTCATTTAGACCATTGAGAAGAAAGATGAACATGGTGGGAATAAGATAGATGGCATCCCAAAATGAGTAAGTGGATTTTGATATTGAGTATTCTTTAAGCACGGATGGTAAAACAATAACTATATTTGTTGAGAGATACCAGTCGAGCAAACCTATGAGTCCCATTAGGATGACCAAGTACATTAGGTAACCTCGAGTGATGCTCATCTGATAACCTCACTATATTGACAGCATTCTCCTAACCTCCTCTGCACAACCTCTCACTTCTTCTCCTCCCATTCTCTTAACTTCTGGTTCCAAAACGGGACCGGGTCTGTCGCAAGCGGGACATCTCTCTAGAAGTTTAACGTTATCTCCAGTTATTATAAAACCTGGATAGCTAAAGGTAGTTCCATCCAGAAAAGCAAACCTTCCTCGTTCTCCAAATCCCTTTGGTTCTAGATTTTCATCCAATACCATAGGGTAAAAGAAGGTGTACGGGACATGCAGGTAATGTCCCTCTGGGCAATGTACCATGAATCCGTTGCCCTCGACCATCCCATAAACATCTAAGCAGTGCATTGGATTTATTCCCAAAACTTCTTCCGCCAGCCTCCTGAAATTGGAAACAGGTATTCTCTTATCCTCCTGAACCTTCCAACCCCCTCCAGTGATTATACCAACCCTGTTAAACAAATCAAAATTCTTACCCTCTTCCTTCAGCTTGATCAAAACGCTATGCATAAGCGCCGGCGTCCCAACGAGCGCCATTTTGCTATCCTTTTCCCTTGAATGTGAATCCAGCCATTTGATGATATTTTTAACCACCCTCTTTCCCAAAACTCCGATTGCGTGTCTCAAAAGATATCTTCTCAATCTGCCTCCCGACATGGCGCGAGATACGGTCTTCGTTGATATTCTCCTATCTATGGCCACTTCCACCTCCTTAATAAGATCGAAATATATCCCACAGATCTTTCCAGCAAATACGTTCGTCTTGAAGGGATTTGGCATGAGGAGATAGCCATAAATGTTGTAGTCCCACAATGGATAGACGTTTATCACTATGGATTTTGCAGCAGCATATTGAGCTATTTTGAAGGTTCTCTCATCCCTTGGTATAAAGGTAAACCTCCCGCTCGTTCCACTGCTATAAGCTACAGCCATACCCGCAGAATTGAAAGACTCAACAACCTCATCGTATGAAGGGTTTTTGTTTGGTATTTCTATCTCTGGTATATCTCCAGTGATGATATTTGAGAGCCAGATCGCAAAATCCCTACCGCTTGGATAATTCTTGAAGAATTTATCTGGAATGAGAGGAATTTTCTTAAAATCCTCCTCTCTTTTGATATCATCTGGGGATATTTTTCTCTCTTTGCACAGCCTTCTGTAAAATGAATTCTTTTCATAATGTCTCTTGAATTGGAATTTGATTGCTTTCAATCTCAATTCCTTTGCTTCTTTCTCCGGAACCCTAAAGATGTCCTTTACCCCATATACTGCATCGTCTGGCGGTGTCCATTCATTTCTCGGTGGTATGTATTTCTGGACAAGTTTATTGAACTTCTTTAAGTATTCATCAAAGGATATCATTAAAGTTGTATATGATACCCTGAATAAAAATGTTGTGCCTTGCTATCTTCATACAATGGTTCCGTTGTAAAATCTCTTTAGGGTTTTCCATGTCTTCCTGATGCATGGAGGCAAAGATTTAAACCTTTTAATCCACTCTTCCAAAAACCTCCTTGTTATGGGATCCGCAGGATAGCCACTTCCCATGGGCATGCCCAGTATTGGCTCTAACTCCTTTGCTATTTTTTCAATCTGCACATCTCTCTCGGTCTTTGCAATTATTGATGCTGCGCCAACCACTGGAAAGATTGCATCTGCATGATGCTTTGCAATTACCTTAGCTCTAAACGGCAATTTGGAAGATAGTTCAGTAGCAATTCTTTCTTCATTTACATCTACCGCATCTATGTAATACACATCTGCTCTCAGTTTTTCCATTACCTTCAGAAAGTAATCCTTCTCTATTTCATTCAGGGTTTTCCTTTTTCTCAGTTCATCTATGACAGATGGAGGGATAATTTCAACCTTGTAATCCCTAGCAACCTTTTTTATTTCAACCGCGAGTTTTTTCCTAGTAGAGGGGGCGAGTCTTTTCGAATCCTTTATTCCAAGTTTTAGCAGTTTCTCCTCATTTTCCACCACCACACCTGCCACAACCATCGGCCCAATAACAGGCCCTCTCCCTGCTTCATCTATGCCACATATCATTATCTTTTGGAATGGAATGGAATTTATCAATGTATTGCGTTATTGATTTTGTGAAAATAGTCATACTGTGCGAAGGTAAGATAAGGGAGAGATGGATCAGAGAAGGAGAAAGAGAATATTTGAACAGAATAGGAAGATTTGTCAATATAGAAGTGAGGGAGGTTGATAAATTAGGTATGCTTGAAGATTTTGATGTGATCATTGCACTCGATGTAAGAGGGAAAGAAATGGGATCGCTAGAGTTTTCGAAGCTTATAGAGAAGTTTTACGTGAGAGGTGAAAAAGTTTGTTTCCTTGTTGGTGGATGGAAGGGATTGGAGAAAGACATAAAAATGAAAGCAGATCTCCTTTTGTCTTTGTCCAAACTCACCTTTCCTTATCAGATAGCAAGACTTATCCTGCTGGAACAAATCTACAGAGCTTTTACCATAATCAAAGGGATAGATTACCACAAGTAAAACTTATTTATGATCAAAATCTATCTTCGACAAGTGGAAGATTGGACAGAGAAGTATAGACCAAAAAGTTTAGATGAGGTTATAGGGAATAAGGATGCAAAGAACATTTTAAGGAAGTGGGCGACAAGCTGGAATTCCTCGAGACCTCCAGAGAAAAAGGCGGTCATAATCTATGGGAAACCTGGCATCGGAAAAACGAGCAGTGCCATAGCTCTAGCGAAAGAAAATGGATGGATAGTTATCGAAATGAATGCATCAGATGCAAGAAATGCAGAAAAGATAAGGAGAATCGCAACTTCCGGAGCCTTGAATGAAAGTTTTGGAAACGATGGTAGTTTTATTCCTTCAAAATACGGTAGGAGGAAGCTCATTATACTAGATGAAGCGGACAACCTGTATGAAAGATCGAGCGAAGTAAAGGATAGCAGTATGCTGGATAAGGGAGGGAAGAAAGCGATAATCGACACAATTAAGAAGACAAATCAGCCGATAATACTGATAGCAAACGATCTTTATGAGTTACTTAAGGGTTCTGGGGAAGAGCTGAGAAAGTTATGTATAATGATAAAGTTTGATGAAAGGCAGATTCCAAAGTACGAAATAGTGTCTCTTTTGAAGAAAATTTGCAGAATGGAAAACATACAGGTAGATGTGAAGATCCTTGAAATGGTGGCGGAAAGATGTAAAGGAGATGTCAGATCGGCCATTAAAGATTTACAGTCAATATGTATAGGGAGGAATAGGGTTGAGCAATCAACGATTCAGTCGATTGGATACAGGGATAGAGAGAACACCGTTTTCGATGTTTTGAAGGATATTTTCAAAACAAAAGATTTTCAAGCTATAAAGAGAGGTTACGAAGTGGCAAATGAAAGTCCGGAAGATTTTATCTTGTGGGTATCAGAAAACATCCCTTTGGAATATCTCGATATCGCCGATCTCGCCAGAGCCTATGATAGAATATCGAAAGCAGACTTATTCCTTGGAAGAGCTAGGAGAAAGAGAGCATATAACCTGTGGAGCTATGCCGTTGATCTCATGAGTTGCGGGGTTGCCGTTTCAAAGGCTAGACCATACGCGGTAAACGTGAGGTATTCTTTTCCATCATGGCTTAGAGAAATGAAATCTTCCAAAGAGACTAGAGATTTGAGAAATAGCATACTTAAAAAGATTGGAAGGTTTTGCCATGTATCAGCCCGCAAGGCGAACGAATTTCTCGATGAAGTTAGGAAAATGTCTCAAGGAGATATAGAGTTAGCGTGTAGCCTTGTAAAAAAACTTGAACTTGATGGAGATGAAATGAAATACCTCTTTGGAGAGAGAGCAGTTGAAGTAGAAAAACTTCTGAAAAAGGGAGCAAAGGAGGATAAGACAAGGAAACTGGTTATGGAACAAAAGAAGCTTTTCTAACTTTCTCCAAGTTTCCTCATGACTTCGACAGCCTCCTTCTTGTACATATTCTTAAGATACCTGTAACTCTCATCTGTTATCTCTTTCGATCTGTGCAACTTTTCTATTTCTTTGAGAACGAGCATGAGCAGAGATTTCTTCGTCCTCAGTATTTCTGGAGTTTCCTTGATTTTCTCTATTTCTCTTGATGCTTTCCTCCTTATTGCTTGGATGACAATGATTATTAGAAGGACTACAATAACTGCAGAAAGAGCTACAAAATGCATCGTGTAATCTGGTACCTTGATTCTGGGCAGAGTTACATTTACAACTGAACCTATAGGAAGATCCGATGCCTGAAATAATTTTTTGCCATTGTAGATGAATGTCATTTCTGGAGTATCATAAGGCATCACTTTCTTTACGTATCTTGTGTCTTTCGGGAGATTGTACATCACGAAAATGTTCATAGAGAAATTGAAAGGGGTCGCATCTATCTTGCACATGTTTTCTATTCTGCTGAAGTTCGCCGACATGTTATTTATTTGAATTTCTATGCCCGATGCATTTTCAGGTACGGAGAGCAAAAAGGAAGTTTCGCCCGTCTCTTTTGAGGCATTTATTATTTCCTCTACTTTTATAAAGTTCTCTTTTTGTTCCAGTACAACGCAGTGCTTACTTATCACAAGTGCACTTGCATGCGGTAGAGAAAATACCAGAAAAACGAGCGTACCTACTAGTAACAAACATCTGGGTTGCATTAAAAGAGGATTGGTTGTTCCATTTATCTAATTTTCTCTTGTGAGCAATGCGTGATGCGCCTTCTGATTATTGCAAACAAAATAGATGAAAAGGAACTAAGAACAGCTGAAAAGAGAAACGGTGCCCATGGAGCAAAGCGATCCCACAGAATGCCAGCCATTAAACCAGCGGGCAGAGCAAGTATGCCGGTTGTTGTGTGAAATATTCCAAGAGCTGTTCCTCTCACCGATTTACTGGAGAGATCCGAAACAAGGGCGCGCTGGTTTCCTTCAACTATGGCATAAGAAATTCCATATAGGATGAAGAGGGGAATTAGGTGATAAAAGGATTTCGAAAGAGCGAAACCCAAACAAACGAGAGAGAATAGTGCATATCCAGCTATCAGCACTTTGTCCTTTCCAATTCTGTCTGAAAGAATGCCAAACGGTGCTGCAAAACCTGCGTAAAATACATTGAAAAGAACGTATAGCAAAACCGGTAAGGAGATATCTTCTCCACCGCACAATAGCTGGGCTTTCCTTATGAAAAACATGTAGCTTATGTTGGATAGAGCGAATAGGGATGAAACGAAGATGAAGAGCTTGAACGATGTGTCCAAAGGTTTGAAGGTTAACGGATCTCTCCTTCTCTTCGCCTTCCCCTCTCTAACCCATATCATTGGTATCAACGAGAGAAAAGCCATCATCGCTGAAATAAAGATCATTGTTCTAAAATCCAACCGCAAAAAGTACAAAAATGCAAATGCGAGAGAAGCACCAACTATTGCTCCCAATGTATCGAGGGCTCTGTGTATTCCAAATCCCCTTCCTTTCTTCTCGGGTAGAGAATCTGCTATTATGGCATCTCTTGGAGCTGTTCTGAGACCCTTGCCAACCCTTTCTAAGCCAGCAAATAGGAGGATGTGTTGCCATATGCATGAGAAGCCCAGGAGCAGTTTAAATATGGCTGAAAATATATATCCAGAAGAAACAAAGATCTTTCTTTCGCCCAACTTGTCAGATAAATAGCCAAAAACGACCTTCAATATGCTCGATACACTTTCCATCACACCGCTTATCAATCCAATAATGACTTCTGTTCCACCAAGAGCTACGATAAAGAAAGGTAAGATTGGTTTGATAATTTCACTGCTCGCATCATTAAGAAAGCTCACCATGCCTAAAAGGAGGATGTTTCCAGCTATCCCTTTGAGTATCTTCCTCATTTCTGTCCCTTGAGTACATTTTTTAACAAAGGCAGAAACTTTTTGATATAGATACTTTCTATGGAATACTCCTTTAAAATCCTTCTAAATAACCTCCCTTGCTTTGATTTGTTGACCAATTCCATTATCTTTTCGGCAATTTTCTCCGGAGAATCTTTCAAGCTAAACATTTCCACATCTCCTTTTCCTATCTCCTTGAAAGAATCTATGTCAGAGCACAGCACGGGTACTTTTAACAGGCCAGCCTCCAGAAGGGGTATTCCAAATCCCTCATGGAGGCTTGGAAGGAATAGAAGATCCGATATAAGATAGAAGTCCATCGTGCTGATCAAATCCGCATGCAAAACAGAACCATCCTTCAACTTGTAACCCGCAAGGAAAACGATGTCTTTTCCAACTCCCTCCTTATTAGCAAGTTCGATCAATCTCCTTTTATAATCTCTGCTTCTCTCATCGTGCGGATCATGAGCACCTGTTATGATCAGGGAAACATTCAGGTTCCTTTCCCTCAAGGATTTCAGAACCTTTATGGAGAGCTCCACATTCTTTCTTGGATGTAACCTGCATGGTTGGAAAATGAGCAAGTCCTTTTTCAACAGATCCATCTCTTCAATAACCTTCACGGAAAGCGGAGACATTTTTAAGAAATCTTTTGGGTCGATACCATCAGAAATCACCTCAATACGCACCTTCTTGCGGTAAAGCTTTTGAAAAAGTTTTTTTCTGTACTCTGAAATGGTGACGTAGTGAATATTTGGATTCGCTTCCTTTAAAATAGACCAAAGTTCTGTATCAAGGTATCTAGGGTAATCTTCATAGAAATATGGTGAATCATGATTCCATGCAATGATAGGTATAATTTTTTTATCCGCCAAGCGGTGAAGAGCGTATGTTAGGGCTAAATTGAAATGCATGGAGAGAACGTTATGAGCTATGAGTATATCAAAATTGGCGAGCGTTTCTTCTAAATAATTGCATATTCTTCCCGCTAGCTTTTCCAAGTTTCTTCTTTCTCCTTTTCTTGCTTCCTCATTTGCTTTGTCTACTTCTGCATTGGTGGAACTCAGAAGAGGATTTATCTCGACCTCGCATCCTTCTAGAAATTTATCGCCATCTCCAGCAAAGACTTTAACGGTGTGGAAATGCTCCCTTAAAACTTTTGCCTGTCGTCTTATCATCTCTTCTACTCCACCAACCACCGGAGGGCAAGAGTAATGCAAGATGGCTATTCGGGCTTCCACCCTTTCTGAGAACGATGCAGTACTTTTGAAGGTTACGGTAAAGAAGTTTGATCCTAATACAGGACTAACTAGAGAAATTGTAGGGAGGATGAATATTAATGAGGCTTTGGAACTGAAACATGAAATAGAGAGTATTTTGCTCACTCCGGGTCATCCAAATGAAAAGATGGAACTCATTCTCCTCTTGCTGGAGAAAGATTTTCCAGAGCTAACTTGCTCCTTGAAAGGGGAATTAGGAAGATTAGCCAGATTAAATCCAGTAGATGCCGTACTCAATCCCCTCTCCGTGGTGATAATATTTACGCTTTCTTCATTGGTTGCCATAGGAATGATTCCAGTATATTGTGATTATTTTGAGATTCCTCCATGGGGTCCAATCAATATCATGGGATATAATCTTTCTCTCCTGCTTGAACTAAGCATATGTTTGTTGATAGCTCCTATCTATGGCTTTGGATCGGTGTTAACGGCTGGTCTTTTTGGTATACAGGCAATACCATTTGCGGGATTCATCGGCTTTCTCCTCGGCTTCGCAGGTATGAATACCATAAATCAACTTCAATCTGTAATCGAACGATACTTTGCAAGGAAATCCTTGTTAACGTTTATGAAGTGATAGCTCCACTTATACAGTTCAGATATCTTCTTGGCCTGATCCTCTTTTCCTATTATGTAAAGCGTTGCTATGAAAGCTTCCAAAGTGCTTAGCCTGAATGGTTTACCATAATTAACTGGATTAACTGCAATGAGAAAGGGTAAAGCCCTATGATTTTTAAACGATCTAAGCTTATGAAAAACTTCCTTAACTTTCTTCCATGAACAATCAACTGCTAGAATTCCGTATTTTTCAGCATAAAACCTGTCCGAAGGGGAACATATTCTATCAGCCAGAGGATTTAAGATGATGGCTTTTCTCGGTATCTTTCTTATTTCCTTAACAAATTCTACATATCCAAATCTTTTCAGCTTTCTTGCAGTGCATTTCTTTGGATCGTCGTCATTTGTATGATACACGAGCAACCTGATGTCCATTCATTCCACCTTTATATCAAGAACGACATGATCTATACCTGGAGCATACGATTTTACTACTTTCTTGTAAACTACTTCAAATTCTTTTTCAGACAGATATCCCCTTATCTTATCCATAACATAATCTGGAAATTTATCTCTTGGACAAAGGCAATGGAAGTGAATTATGCCCTTACTCTTAAGCGATTCAAGAGCTATTGGTAGAAATTCATGGGTTTTGTTTAAGTAGCCCATTATAACCCTGTTGGCAACCCCCTTAGGTGTAACACACCTGTTATCCCCAAGTATGGGCTCTACCCTATCGTTAACCCTGTTCAAAGTGATGTTCTTGCAAAGGTATCTGAAAGCAAGGGGATTCTTCTCAATCGCATAAACCATTCTTGGATTGCAGTAAACCGCAATAGGGAGAGAAAAATAGCCTATGCCCGCGAACATGTCCACAACCACCTCATCCTTACAATTCAATTTTGACATCCTTATCCTTTCGCTCATGTTTCCAGAAGAGAACATCAGCTTGGATGGGTCAAGGCTGTACTTGATGCCATTCTCTACGTGCAAGGTCTCGGTATTTTTACTACCGTAGATGAGCCTAACCTGCGGCTCTCGATAGATGCCTTTTATCCCTCCTATTTCTTGTAAAACGCTCTTACAATTTAAAACCTCAGCATACGTTTTTGCAATGGTTTCTGCAAAGGGCTCGAGCTCCTTTTTTAATTTCAACACAAGAATGTCTCCAATTTTTTCCCACTTTTTAGGAAGGAGGTCCACGAGGTTTCCAGGGATGAAATTAGAAGTCTTCTCTTTTATCTCTTCAAACGGCGTCTTCATTTTACTCTATCCATTCTATGTCAAGTAGTTTTCTCAAGTCCTTTCTCTTTCCTTTCCATTCGGCAACAACCTTGCTGGATACACAGTTTGTACAGAGACCCAAGATGTTGAAGTAACATGAGCTACAAACCTTTTTTCCGCATTTTATACATGTAAAGCTTGCCTTTCTTTTTCTGCATATCTCGCAGACATTGCTCACTTTCAATAACATAACTGAGATTTATACTTAAAACTTCTTCCTATGTAGGTAATTCGCCACTATGTGAAAGGCTGGAGAGAGAATGAATATCACTAAGAGATGAAGGGGAGTAAATGCTCTTAGAAACCAGTTGTATGGAGTAAATCCAAAAAGGGGGAGAATGGACCCAAAAATAAAAGAGAAAAAAAAAGGCCAAGAAAA
>JAGHAD010000108.1 GCA_021161685.1 Thermoplasmata archaeon
GCCCGAGAATATCTAAAGGTTTATCACCCACAAATAGGGTCGGATTCCCATCTACGATTTTGATGTAACTCTTTTGAGAACCTCTACAACTATCGCTGGCGGTAGGCTCCGCCAGGCCATAAGGTATTACCAGCGCTATACATATTATTCCAATAATCAACTTCCTCATTTTCATCCACCTAAGTTAAATATTTTGACATTTATCTTATCTTCTGCTTTATTACCCTCATTATCATACGCAACAGCCTTTATCTCATGTTTTCCAAAGGAGAACCCATTCCATTGCCATGAGTATGGCTCATCATAGTCGGTATATTTCAGAACATCATCAACGTAAAATTCAACCCTTTCTATACCATCTTCATCTCCAGCATCAACCTCCACCGTAATCTTCCCTATAATTACAGTATCAAAGAAAGGCATAACCTCTGTATCGAAAATATAAAGGTGCTTCTCTTTTGGTTTCCTTATCTCAACTTCTACTGGTCTTTCTTCCACCAAAATTCTTGGAGTGTGAGGGGGCACCTCAACTTCCAAATTTTCTGGATCGCCCTCAAATTTCTTCCCAGACAAAACATCATAGACCTCTATCCTCTCTCCTTTGAACCTTGTTTTTAACCTGCAATTAACGGGTTCATCATTAACGTTAACCACTACAGTTATACCTTCTTTTTCATCCCAGCGATTATAAGCTATAATCCCTTTTATCTTGGGCGAGATCAAAGCATCCTCTATATTGCTGCATTGCAAGGCATGATATTTCCTTTTGATTTTCACCAGCTCTGTATACCAATGTTTCAGAAAAGAGCTGTTGTATCCAAAGTACTCTCCCACAATATCATCTTGAGGTGGAAGCTGATAAACACCTATCCACACAATTTTTCCTGGCGCCGTAGCCTGCAAGGTGATGAAGCAGTCCACAATTTCTTGATCCAAAAGATAAGTATACTTATGGAAATAGTTCCACATGTTGACAAATTTGGCTGTCTCGGTATATTTACCTTCAAGCTCATTCTCTATCATCTTGAGAAAATCAACATAATTCTTCGAGTAGGAGGCTTCTCCCTTCTCGTAGATGTTCTTTAGTAATGCCCTAAAGTTATAGCTAGGAGTCCAATCAAAGTATTCCCCCAACGATCTATCCACTCTTGGATCGATTTGGTATGCATATGGTTCGCCCTTGCAGGCTTTTATTATTACATCATCCGGCATATCCCGCCATGTTTTAACGCAAGCCTCCGCGGGAAAGATAAGATCTTTGCCAACTTCTTTCTCCAACCGCTCTATCTTGTTTTTCATCGCTATAACAAGGGGTTCTGGACTGTAATAACCATCTACTGGCGTCAGGCACTCATAGCCAGGAGCACACCCAACGTTTTCACATAGCTCCTTTATGTAAAGATCGCAGTACGCCATACCGGGAGAATCAAGGTATATTCCATCTACGCTCCAATTCTTTATCCAGTGGGGAACAACAACATTAGTAACATAATTTATGAGATTGGGATGGGCCTTGTTCACCGTGTAGCCATGAGAGAAAGGTGGCCAGGGCCAGTTAACGGCGGGCTTATCGTATATGCTTTTTAAAATCCAGTCAAGGTGTTCATCATAGACAAAGTCCCCAGGTATAGCGACGGTTATCTGTAATTGTGGTATAACTTTGATTCCCAATGAATGGGCTGTTTCTATCATGTGCAAGAAGTCCTCTTCAGAGCCCCTATCTGGATCTGGTTTTAGATAATCTTTTATATGAACACAATGGGAGAGTTCAAGCTCTATCTCACCATTTTCAGTGTAAGCTGTTATGGTTTCTCTAGGCTTAGTTACCCTATGCTCGTATGGCGCCCAGATGAATATGGCATTTACTCCAACCTCTTTTAATGTTGGAAGTATCTGCTCAATTTCCTTCCATGAGGGTTTTGGAATTCCTAAATTTTCTCTTTCAGCAAAAGGAATGCCAGCTATCACCAAGATATCTTCCGTGTTCCTTGCGGATTCATCGTTTTTATCTATTCCTTGATTTATGGAAAGTGGAAGAAGAGCGATCAGCAGGCTTAATATCCCTACTTTGAGTACCTTTTTCATCTATCCCACTCCAGATTGAATACCATCACCTTTATCATATCCTCTGCTTTGTTACCAGAGTTATCATACGCAATAACTTTTATCACATGACATCCTATAGCGAACTCGTTCCACAGCCAAGAATATGGCTCATTGTAATCGGTAAATTTCAAAACATCATCGATGTAAAATTCAACTCTCTCTATTCCACTCTCATCATGCACATCTATTTCAATGGTCACCTTGCCCACAACAATCGTATTCCCAAAGATCGTTGGCACTACTTCCTTATCAAAGATGTAAAGATGCTTAGATGGCCTTTTGATTTTCAAGTAAGGTGGTGTGCTTTCACCACTAAATGAAATTTTGAGGAGTGCCTGCGTGTCGTTTGGCTGGAATTCTATCAGTATAGTATCGGTGGAATTATCCTTTGTGAGATTCAGAATGGTCCCATTATCCAGAGAAACTGTATAATTGTCCCTACTAGCTAAATAAACCGCAATCTTTGCACTAACGTTTTTCTTCGTTTCAATATAAAGGCTCAGTGCATTGTTGCTCCATTTCTCATTTTTAAGAACTGCCCACTCCGCGGCGACAAAGGATGGATATCTCTCACATTTCATGATGCCAAAGAGGTAAGGTTCTCTCTCTATTAGATTCACTTCTACAGTGAGCTTACCATCTATGGGCTCAAGCTTTGAAATTGGCTTCATGTTACTCCAGTCATAGATCACATACTCACTCGATGGATCGAAATCCTCCAAGCAGGTCAGGTCAAAAGAGATTGAACCATGGTATGGTTTTTTGGTATAAAGAAATTTGTACCATCCACCTATACTCTCTACTTCGAATTGCTTGGTCACATCATGATTTATGCCATAGAAATCGTACAGATTCCTCAGGAACTGACATACCATATCAAAC
>JAGHAD010000028.1 GCA_021161685.1 Thermoplasmata archaeon
AAGAGGATAACCTCCGCTATTTCCTCTGGCTTCGCCCATCTCCTCAGTGCTCCAATATCTGATCTTTCCTTCTTTATAACGTCTACAGATACGCCCCTTCTCTTTGCCTCAATCTCAACATCTCCCAGCAACATGGGCGTTTCTACTGAACCAGGACTCACACTATTCACCCTTATATTCAAAGGTGCGAGTTCCCATGCTAGTGCTCTGGTTATCGAGATGATGGCTCCCTTTGTTCCCCCGTAAACCGCATGATTAATCTGTCCGACATGCCCAGATATGGATGCAACATTAACTATAGAGCCTCCATCCTTCATCAGGGGTATCGCATATTTAGTGCAGAGAAATACACTCTTGTAGTTTGTGTTTACCAGTTTCTCAAAATCCTCCTCAGTCGTTTCGGTGATCGGCTTAACTATTACGATTCCAGCATTGTTAACCAGGATGTCAAGCTTTCCGAACATCTTTTTCACCTCTTCCATCAATCTCTCAACATCTTCTCTCTTTGAAACATTGGTATGTATGAATATGGCTTCGCCACCCTGCTCCCTTATCATCTTTACAGTCTCTTCACCACCTTTGTCATTTATGTCAGCAACCACAACTTTGGCGCCTTCCTTGGCAAAGAGCAGGGCGGTAGCCCTTCCTATACCCGATGCAGCTCCAGTTATTATAGCCACTTTATCTTTGAGAATCATGTTATCACCTACAACATGATTTTCTGTAATTTCAGGAGATCTCCCATGGCTCCCTTAACCTTTATCTTTCCCGTCATGTAGGAGGTCATCGGATTCACCTTCTTATCCAAGATTCCTAGAAAAATGTCGCTGGTGGTCGTGACCAGAATATCGGGCTTTTCTATGTTTTTCTCCTCGAGAGACTTCACCTCTCCATTCTCTATATCCATGACAAAGCTCGTGTTTAAATCTGTGAATGAGAATTGCATCTTTTTCGTAAAATCCTTGAACTTCTCCTTTATCGCAGGGTCATCGAACCTGGCTTTAACTCTCTCCAGACCTTTCATAACATCTTCCTTACTAGCCATAATTTTATCCCCCAACTAGTAAAGATTCCAAGATTTTTTAACTTTTACTTCATATCTTGAAATAGGGAGAATGGTAAAAAATCAGGTCTGTAAGATTTTTACTAGCTATGTTTTTATTTCAACAAAGCCAATGGAGATTAAGCCGAGAGCTACAGCTACAGCACCAACAAAGAACATCATGGTATAATTGTCGTTAAAGAGTGCTATAACGAATCCTGTTAATGGAGGAGCCATTGACTGAGGAAGGGCTGAGAAAATGTTCCCTATGCCCATAAACTTCCCCTCTTTTCCCTTGGGCAAGAGATCTGCGGTTAAGGCGAAATTCAAAACAATAATTGTGCCGAAACCCAGAGCAATTAATCCCATAGATAAATAGAGCAGATGGATGTAGCTACAGTGAGGAGCCAAAAGAAAACCAGAAGCTGCTAGTAATAAGCCAAGCACAAGAATCTTTTTCTTACCGAATCTATCAGCAAATATCCCCGCAGGTACTGCAAACATGATGAGAACAACCGTAAACACCCCCATAAAAGTTAAGGCTGCAGACTCAGACAATCCCAAAGAGTATTTTGCGAAGAGAACAAAGAAAGCTGTTAGAGATCCCAAAGCAAGCCACCAGAAGATCGAAGCAAACATGAACTTGGCAAACTCCTTTTGATTTATGAAGTCCCTTGCTATCGAACCTAAAGGTTCCTTTTTCGGTTTCCTCCTGGGTTTTTTCTCTTTCACCTTCAAGATGGTTATTCCTACAGAAAGAAGGATGAGTCCCGCGAGGATGAAAGGGATAAGGAAGGAATAACTTTCCCATAAGATGGCTCCTATTGCAAATGCTATAATAGTTCCTATTACACTAAAAGCTTGCATGTATCCGCTCGTCTCACCTCTTTCCGCTGATTCAGTGAGGTCTGGTAGGAGAGCTGTATAGGTTGTGTTCCATATGTTGAAGAAAAAGAAAGAGATCCATATTAGGATTGCAAGTAGAATGAAGGAAAAATCAAAGTGGGTATATCTCCCAATTAAGAATACAGCGATGAGCGTTATAACAGATAAAGGTGCAAAGGTTATCATGTATGGTCTTCTTCTGCCCATCCTCGTCCACGTGCCATCGCTTATCGTTCCTATAATGGGAGGCACGATCACGCCAAGAAACATATCTATACCTATAACTAGACCTATAAGGAATGGAGATGATGTGTGGAGATTAAGAAGGAGGGGGAGAAAGTTTGAGTTCAGGGAGAAGAATATTCCAGCTCCTATCGATGCAGATGCTAAAAATAACCTCTCTTTTCTAGTGAGCATTTTATCAATTAAATTATATTTTTACAAATATTTAAAATCAACGAAATTAGTTCCTATCTTCTATCTCTCTCAAAGCCCTTACTTGCTTTTTCAGGCACGCTTGGAATTCGGAGGGTAACCTTAAAAAATCCATTCAAATTTTATCCAGAGTATGAAAAAGGTCGTGACATTTGGAGAAATAATGATGAGGCTAACTCCACCAAACTTTTCTAGGATAGTTCAAACGAGGAGTTTTGATGTGTTTTATGCCGGATCAGAGGCAAACGTTGCCATTGCCCTTGCAAACCTGGGTATACCGGTGGAGTTCGTTACCGCTTTGCCGGATAATGATCTAGGTGATGCCTGTATCAACTACCTTAGACAGTTTGGAGTAAAAACAGATCACATAGTTCGTACAAAGCACAGGCTGGGTATATACTTCGTGGAGATGGGTGCGGTTCAGAGAGGAAACAGGGTAATATATGATAGAGCAAACTCCGCCTTTGCAAATCTGGAGAAAGGAATGATAGAATGGGATGAGATCTTTTCAGACGCGCAGTGGTTCCATTTCTCTGGTATAAGCCCGGCGGTAAGTAAAGGAGGCGCAGATGTTTGCAGGGAAGCCGTAGAGAAGGCAAGGGATAAAGGACTGAGGATATCTGTGGATCTGAACTATAGGTCAAAGCTATGGAAGTGGGGAAAGGAACCGAGGGATGTCATGACCGAATTGGTAGAGCATTGTGATATCTTGATAGGAAATGAGGAGGATGCGGAAAAGATCTTTGGTATAAAGGCGCCTGGCGTGGACGTTGAGAAAGGAAAGCTTGAAGCAGAAAGATACAGATATGTTGTGGATAAACTGTTTGAGATGTTTCCGAATCTTGAGATTGTTGCGATAACTTTAAGAGAAAGCATAAGCGCAAGCCACAATAGATGGTCGGGCGTTATATCTGATAAGAAGAACTTCTTCAAGGCAGAGACTTATGATATCACTCATATAGTAGATAGGGTTGGAGCGGGAGATGCATTCTCTGCGGGTCTCATCTACTCGATCTTGAAAGG
>JAGHAD010000058.1 GCA_021161685.1 Thermoplasmata archaeon
CCAACATGTCGATGTATTAACATAGGGGACTTCATTTTAATTCCTTAGAAAAAGCATCTGAAAGAACTCTTGACAACCTGGATACGGGAATGCTATACTGGAAAATTTTGGGTTCGTATATCCCCTAGAACTATCACTTGTAAACCTGAGTGGTGGTATGTTAGAATGATGAGCTTTCTCAATCTTTCTTCCAAGCAATGTATTGTAAATCTTCAAAATCCTGGTTTGAAAGTTGTACCCTGAAAATTTTAGCTTTGCGTGCTGCTAGAAACTTTTACTTGCAAATTATGTCAGCAACGACCTAATACTTAATCTTGTTCTTTATTCTCTAAAAGAAAGTTTTGTAGAAAGGTTTATATAGTATTTTACAAGGATTATATATTAACTGCTTCTTGTAGATTCCTTGAATTTTTCTTTTGTCAGCTTTATATAATGACTGTAAGGCTTTGGTAAGGATAATATTTGAGTATATAGGCGATAAAAACATGTACAATTTTACAAGTATCAGTTTGTTCTTGAAATCTTTCCATTGCTTATATGAACAAATTAGGTAAAATAGGGGGACGTATAACATGATTAAAGAAGGTAATCTCATTAAAGGACCTTTCTGGAATGAACCTGTGAAAATTGACAGACTTGATGAGATGGAGGGTTATATACGTATTATCGGTTCAACTCTACATACCAAAAAACATATCGATCAGCTGATAAAAAAAGATGAGATTGACAAAATAGAAATCCTCGAGAGATTAATTGATTTCTCTGCCTTTCCAGAAAACTCCTTTTTTGTTATTGAGGCAACACGATTCAAATATGCTTCTCTCTTTGACCCATTACTTGCAATGAATGTCTCCAAAATAGATCCACTCCCATTTCAGATAGAAGCGGTATACGGATATGTTTTAAAGCAACCACGTATAAGATTTTTAATTGCTGACGACCCGGGAGCTGGAAAAACAATTATGGCCGGCTTGATAATAAAGGAGTTAAAACTCAGAAGACTTGCCAAAAGGATACTGATTGTGGTCCCCGGTCACTTGAAAGACCAATGGAGGCGGGAATTGAAAGAAAAATTTGATGAGATATTTATCGTTTTAGATAGGTATACGTTCAATGCCCACTATGGTGAAAATCCATGGGAGAAGAATGAACAAGTAATCACATCTATTGACTTTGCCAAGCAAGAAGAAATTTTACCAACTTTGAGTTCGATTCATTGGGATTTGGTTATTGTTGATGAAGCCCATAAAATGTCTGCTTCCAGATATGGCGATAAGGTTACAAAAACTCAACGCTACAAACTTGGAGAGGTTCTTTCTAAAACATCAAACCATCTTCTATTCCTTACAGCAACACCCCACAAGGGGGATCCAGAGAATTTCAGACTCTTTTTGGATCTGCTTATCCCCGGCTTTTTCGCATCAAATGAAATGCTTGAAGAATCATTAAAAAACAAAGATAATCCCCTGTTCATAAGAAGATTGAAGGAGGATTTGAAAGATTTTGAGGGGAAGCCCATATTTACTAGGAGATTTCCAAAAACCATAAAATTTAAACTCACAGATAAAGAAAAAGAACTGTATAATGAAGTTTCTCGTTATGTGATAGAGCAGTATAACAAAGCTTTGGTGGAAGATAAAAAAAGAAATATTGCTTTTGCTCTTATGATTTTGCAACGCAGAATGGCCTCAAGCACATACGCGCTTCTTAGGTCTCTAGAAAGAAGAAAAGAGAAACTGGAAAAAATTCTGAAGGGCGATGTGAAGCAAAGAGAAATATTGGTTGATCTTGAGACCTTGGAAGATTTGGAAGAGAGCGAAAGGTGGAAGAGGGAAGAAGATTGGGAAAGCATCACCCTTGCTAAAGATCCTGAAGAACTTAAGGAAGAGATAAAAATCTTAGAGGCGCTCATAAAAAAGGCAAAAGAAATCGTGAATATCGAAGCCGAGGTAAAGCTTGGTGAATTGAAAAAGGCAGTAGAAGAGGGGTTCAAAAAAATAGAAGAAATGGATGGTAATCCTAAGATCCTTATTTTTACTGAATCAAAGGACACTCTTGAATACCTTGTGAAAAAGATAAGAAGCTGGGGCTACAAGGTTAATTTTATTCATGGTGGCATGAATATTGATGAAAGGATTAAAGCAGAAAAGATATTCAGAGACGAAGCCGATATTATGGTTGCTACAGAAGCGGCAGGAGAGGGTATAAACCTTCAGTTTTGTCACATCATGATTAACTATGATATCCCATGGAATCCAAATCGTTTGGAACAAAGGATGGGAAGAATTCATAGATATGGGCAGCAGAAAGATGTCTACATTTTCAACCTTGTAGCAGAAGATACAAGAGAGGGAAAAGTTCTCGCAAAACTTTTTGATAAGTTGGAAGAAATAAGGAATAAACTTGGAAGTGATAGGGTTTTTGATGTAATAGGTGATGTATTTTATGGGAGGAATTTGTATCAATTAATCCTTGATGCAGTTACCAATGCAAAAACCATGGATGAAATTTTGAAAGAGCTTGATATAGAACCTGACGAAGAATACATCTCGGAAATTAAAGAGATTCTTGGAGAGAGTCTTGCAACCCGGTTCATTGACTACACAAGAATTCAGGAGATGGCTGAAAAGGCCAGGGAATACAGGCTGATACCGGAATA
>JAGHAD010000106.1 GCA_021161685.1 Thermoplasmata archaeon
AAGAGAGAGACAAACTGTTAAAAGAAATATGGAAAGCAGAGATTCAGTACGCAAGAACAAGAGGATTCTGGGATTAATTCGATAGTTTTTTATACCGCTCTTAATTACATGTAATTAAAAATAATTAAATTTAATTAAAGGTGAGATGATGGAAGATAAGAAGGAAGAGAAAAAATTCACCACAATATCCATACCTACAGCCCTTGCGGAAAAGATAAAGAAAAGAATAGAGGGGACAGGATTTCATTCTCTATCAGCATACGTAACCTATGTTCTGAGAGAGCTGTTAGCGAGCATGGAGGAGGAAGAAGCGAGCGAAGCCCTAACAAAAGAAGAGGAGGAGAAAATCAAGGAGAGACTCAGAGCATTGGGATACCTGGATTAGGAAGTGATACTATGCCTAAACCTCACGGAGGAAGACTGGTAGATAGATGTAGGTTAAGAGAAGATGTAGATATTGAAGATGCTATAGCTTTAAAGGTAAATAGGGACAGATCCGAAGATGTAGAAAACATAGCTCATGGAGTTTTTTCTCCTCTAGAGGGTTTCCTCTGTTATAACGATCTAGAAAATGTCTTAGAAAATATGAGGTTAGATGATGACACACCCTGGACAATTCCTATCATTTTGGACGTAAACAAAGATGAGCTGAAAGGAGCCAAAGAGGGAGACACTATCTTTTTAATAGCTGATAACGGAATGGTTGCAGAGATGGAAATAGAAGAAATATACGGGATTGATAAGGAGAGATTGGCTGAAAAAGTCTATGGAACAAAAGACCCCTCTCATCCAGGAGTAAGTATGACATATGATATGAAAGATCTTTTCATCGGAGGCAGAATAACCCTGCTTAAGGAGGGTAAAAAGGTTTTCGAGGACTATGTGCTTTGGCCAAAAGAGACCAGGACCCTTTTCAGGGAGAAAGGATGGAAAGACGTGGTTGCATTTCAAACCAGAAATCCTCCTCACGTAGGACATGAGTATGTTCAGAAGGCTGCTCTTACTTTTGTTGACGGTCTTTTCATCAATCCCCTTATAGGAAGGAAGAAGAAAGGAGATTTCAGAGACGAGGTCATATTGAAAGCATACGATTCCCTGATTAGAAATTACTATCCAAAGAATAGAGTCGTGATGTCTATATTATGTACGTCTATGAAGTATGCAGGACCAAGAGAGGCTATACATCATGCAATAATGAGGAAAAACTTTGGATGTACCCATTTTATTGTTGGTAGAGATCATGCAGGGGTTGGAAACTTCTATGACCCATATGCTGCTCACAGGATATTTGATGAATTCCCAGATTTAGAGATAATCCCTCTGTTCTTTAGATCGTTCTTCTACTGTAAAAGATGTGGGGGTGTTGTCAACGAGAAGATATGCCCACATGGAAAAGAAGACCACATTAATTTCAGTGGAACTAAAATAAGACAGATGTTGAGAGAAGGAAAGATTCCGCCAGCTGAAATGATGCGAAGAGAGGTTGCAGAGACCATATTGAGTTTTGACAATCCATTTGTAGAGTGATGGTATGGGAGAGAAGTTGATCATTCATCATTGGGATACCGATGGGATATGCTCCGCATCTATCTTACTTAAAAATTTGAATGGAGAGACTAAAACAGTTATACCCAAGATAGGAAACTACTTTTTAACAGATGAGGAGATAGATAGATATCTTGAATATGGAGAGATCTACATCGTTGATATTGCTCTACCTGAGGATAATATAAAACAGCTAGCCGAACATGCTAGGGTGACAATATTTGATCATCATATGCAAGAACCCATAGAAAATATAAATCATATAAACCCTATAGCCTATGGTGCTGCACAGGAAGATTTTCCATCTGCAACATGGGTTTTAAAAGAATACTTCAATGAGGATGAGGGATTGTTAGTTATTCTAGGAATAGTGGGAGATAACGAACACAAAATCAAAGACAACAGAAGATTTTATGACATTGTGCAGAGATTTTGTAGAAATTACTCGATAGATTTTGATGACTTAGTTAAAGCAACGTATTTGATAGATTCAAACTATAAACTTGGCAAGAAAGAAGACGTAGAAAGATTACCCTTGATCATTAGAGATATGAACCTAGAAGATATCTTGACAAATAGGGAATGGAACAAGAATCTTGAGATTTTAGAGAAGGAAATCGGGAAGATAGTGAATGATAAAAATCTTGGAGAGAAGAGGGGAAACGTGATAGTAGTCGATGTAGACATTCCTTATAATATCATATCAACGGTAACAAGAAGGATAGCATGGAATACAAATAGAGATGTAGTTGTTGTAAATAGGGGGTTTTTTGAGGATAGAGATCAGATATATGTCAGAAGTTCTAGGATTAACCTGACAAACCTCATAGATGAGGTTAAACGATTAGGTTGCAACGCTGGTGGTAAGAAGTCTGTTGTGGGCATTATTACATCCAAGAAAAAAACGGATGAAGTAATTGATAGAATTGTTGAGTTTTTGGAGGGGAAAAGATGGTAAACTATATCGTATCAGGTCTGGAAAGATCAGGAACATCCATGATGATGCAGATACTCTACAGAGGGGGTGCGCCCGTAGCCTTCGATAATTCAAGGAAACCAGATTATCACAATCCAAAGGGCTACTTTGAGCTTGAAGGTGGAAAGATTATTAATAGACTTATGGAAGGGACATTTCCCTTCGAGAAGTATGATGGCAAATTCATCAAGATAACAGCCTATGGGTTGAAATTTCTCCCAAAAGGAAACTATAAGATAATTTACATGGTCAGAAACATAGACGAGATCCTAGATTCCATGGAGAAGATGTCAGGTCCTATTAATAGAGAGGAAGAAAGACCGTTGCTTGAGAAATTGAATAGAATCACTATAAAACTGATGGACGAGAGAGAAGACATAGATTACATAATCGTTAGATACAATGATGTCATCAAAAACCCAAGAAAAGAGATAGAGAGGGTGAACGAATTTTTGGGTGGAATGTTAAATGTAAGCGAAGCTGTAAAGGCTGTTGATCCCAAGTTATATAGGAATGTTAGGGAGAGGTAGATATGGTAGGTGTGACGGTATGGTTTACGGGTTTGCCGTGCTCCGGAAAAACAACTATAGCTAGGGAAGTAAAAAGGCGATTAGAGGAAAAAGGAATAGATGTAGAGCTCTTGGATGGAGATACCGTTAGAGACTATATCAGAAATAAAGACTTCTCAAAAGAGGGAAGGAATAAGCATCTCAGATACATAGCCCTCATGGCAAAGTTATTATCTAAGAGAGGGGTGATAGTCCTTTGCTCTTTTGTAAGTCCTTACAGGGAGAACAGAGATTTTGCAAGAGAGATCAACGAGAATTTCATAGAGGTTTATGTTAAGACACCGCTTGAGATATGCATACAGAGAGATGTCAAAGGAATGTACAAGAAGGCATTAGCTGGAGAAATAAAGGGATTTACAGGCATAGATGATCCATACGAAGAACCAGAGAATCCAGAGGTTATTGTAGAGACCGATAAGGAGAGCCTGGAGGAGTGCGTTAATAAGGTGCTGAATAAGCTGAGAGAAAGGGGTTACATAAAGGTAGAGGCATGATAGAATCTTTATCTTTTGATCTATTTGGTGTAGAAATAATTCTGTCTGTGATTATACTGGCATTCATATGTGAGCTTGTAAACGCTGTATTTGGTGGAGGACATGGAACGTTACTAGCTCCCCTCTTGCTGATAGCAGGATATCATCCTTTAGAGGTTATTCCTCCTATACTGCTAGTAGAATTTGTTAGTGGATTATTTTTGGGATTAGCACATCACAAGGTAGGGAACGTTAGTTTCAGATTAAAATCCAAACATCTCAAGATTGCTATCACTCTAGGAATATGTAGTTTAGTCGGAGCAATTTTGGCTGTTTTTCTGGCTATATCTATACCAACCTTTCTCATGGAACTATATATAGGGTCAATCGTACTCCTTATGGGTATAGTGATACTCCTGACGATAAATAAACATTTCAAATTCTCATGGAAGAAGATACTGGGATTGGGAATATTTGCTGCATTTAATAAGGGATTAACTGGTGGAGGCTATGGACCTTTACTCACTGGAGGGCAATTACTTACCGGGGCAAATAGTAAAGAAGCAGTCAGTATAACCCCTGTTGCAAAATCGATAACTTGTCTAGTTGGATTCATAGCTTATGCATTTACTATAGAAGGCATGAGGTGGTACTTGACCCCATCTCTATTGATAGGCTCTTTAATCTCTGTTCCAATAACCGCTTTTGTTGTGAAAAAGGTGTATGAAAAATCCCTTCGAGTCTTAATAGGTGTTGTGACAACCGTTCTTGGTATAGCTACTCTTGTCAAGATCTTGTTTTTCCAACTTTAGAACCCTATCTCATTTTTAGCTTTTTAAAGAGGTTTATTGGCTATGTAACATTTTGTAGATAAACGGGATTTTTACTCATTCAAGGCATTAAGCACATCGGAAGATCCATGGAGGGAGTCGTTTTTGTTGATCTTCTGAGGAATGGATACAAGATAAATAGAGACCTGCTCTATTACAAGAAGAATAATCATGAGGTCGATTTTCCTGTCAGAGAAGGAACATAGGTCAAGCAGCTGATTCAAGTCACTTACGCATCAGGCAAAAATGAGATAGAAAAGAGAGATCAGATCTCTGGTAAAGGCAGGCGATAAGTTTGGATGCAAAGATCTGTTACTGATAACATGGGATTATGAAGATGAACTGAAGATGAAAGATAAAACGATAAGATGCGTACCTCTATGGAAATGGCTCCTGAAATAAGTTGCAGAATTACTATTGCAATGATAGAAATTTTAATGAAAAATTCTACTATTTGGATAACACGAGAGGATTTTGCGTAAATACAGAATCACGATCTTCTCCTTATCACTCCATCACCTCATGCAGAATTTTTCTTGTTTTTGGCGAAAATCTTTCTGAATATGCGCGGAGTTTTTCAAGATCAAACCCATCCACATCCATATCATCAAGCAACGATTTTATCATAGTAGTACCTGCATCCCTTTTCTTCTTACAGCGAATATAGATGAGATCGAGGAACGCCTTCTCGGGTTCAGCAATGTTAACAAATCCTTCCTTTTCATATCCCCAGAATAAGGTCTTGTGTATCTGATGATACTCATAGGTTGCATCCTCGGTTTTATAAGTATAAGGAAGTTTTGTGGTTACGAGAGTGAGCGTATACACCGCTTGACTTAGAATTCCTTGTCTTGAGAGGGCATATTCCATAGATAGATACGATGGATATCTTAGAATCATGGATATTTCCTCTGGAGTTGGAGGAGAAAATGGGTTTCATACCAGCGGTATGCAACCCTCTTTACCAATCCAGATTTGACCAGTCTGGTC
>JAGHAD010000065.1 GCA_021161685.1 Thermoplasmata archaeon
CTTTTATATCCTCTTTGCTCTCACTCTTTGGTACACATATTCCATGGGGCGCCCCGAGCAAGATTTGTTCAAGATCTTCTTCCAGAAATTCTCGATTTATCCTCACCCAGATCTCGGATTCTCCAAGGTCTAAGTTCCTTAACGCTTCCTTTACCAAAAATCTGGCGGAATCCTTTTGATCGAGGGGTACAGAATCCTCGAGATCAAGGATGATGCAATCGCTCTCAAAGATTCCGGCATTCATCAACAACCTAGGATTGTTTCCTGGAACATACAATCTCGATCTCCTCGGTCTTTTTTTATCGGTTGCCTCCCTCTTGAAAGCCTCTTCCTTCACCTTCTTTCCAGTAAATCTATAAAGCGCAAAATCCAATCTCGCTTTTATAACATAATCCAGGGCACCGTTCTCCTTCACCTGCACCTTTATCTTATCAATATCATACGCCCTTATCCTATCCTCAACCAGCGAAAGTATATCATCCCTGCAAACCTCGACCTTTGTATCAACGTTTATCTCTAGCTCATCGTTCTCTTTCAAGATTACAAGACAGTCTCTCTCGTTCTCGGTTCCTACCTTAATCTCTTTCACTCTCTTCCCTCCTCAGCTCAAAGTCTATGAAATCGCAGTGGTGAACTATTATCGATTCCTTGCTCCTCTTCATCTTGTCTCCTTCATGAGAATGAGTAGCTACTATATGAACAACCTCTTTTGGTAGACCACAAGATTCAGCAAGTTTTGATCCAGAAATGGGGTGTCTTTCCACTTTTTCGTTGACAACGATTTTTTCTCCTTCTTTCTTATATTCTAAAAGTTTACCGACATCATGCAAGATAGCCCCAGCTAGGAGGTAGTCCATGTTTATCTTTTCCTCCCTCAATTCAGCCAACCTTTTTACCATCCTAGTAACCCTCCTCACATGCTCAACCAGTTTTCCAGAATTTTCAAAAGAGAGAGTAAATGGCACCTCTTCTAAGCTGTTCCATCCTCCTCTCTCTAGAGCAAGAACCCAAACCTCTTTAACCTTCTCTCTAAGCTCTCTATTCTCTATCCATGCTATTTCTGGAATGAGTTTCTCTATCTCTTCCATGTTGAATGGATAAGCCGAGGACGTTGTTAAAGATTATGGATGAAATGACTTGCATTTTTGACAAAGTTTATAATGGGGTGAATGAATACGTGACATAAGGTGAGTGTATGGCGGTTGGCTTTGTGCTAATAAGTACAGCTCCAGCCCATGAGCATGAGGTCTACAATGAGCTTCTGAAGGTAAAGGAGATAGTGGAGCTCCATCCCTTGTTTGGAGAATACGATTTGATAGCAAAGGTTGAGGCGCCGGACTTTGAAAAGCTGGGAGAGATCGTCGTTAACAAGATAAGATCCATAAAGGGAGTGGTGGATACCAAGACCTTGACAGGTACAAAGTTTTAAGGAGGAAAAAGAATGGGAATACTGTGGTCTTACTTCCTAGGAATGCTGATGCTCATCTTCTCAATTTCCAGTATTATTGCTGGCATTTTCACCGCCTACTTTGGCTCTGGGAGAAGCAGAGCAGTAGGAGGAGTACTTATAGCGATAGGCATTGTCGTTTTGGTCTTTTTCCTTGGGTATGCGGGCCTTATATCAATAGGAGTTGAACCTTTGTTCAAAGGAACCGTAACAAATGGCGTGGTATCCGTAATAGGAGCGATTGTTGGAGCTCTGATAGCCCTAGGCATTTTCCTGGCTGCCATAATGAAGGCTTAGGAACAGCCGATGGATCCTCGTATCCTCGGTGAGCTCTGGATGGAAGCATAGTGCCAGTAGCTTATCCTGCCTTGCTGCAACTATCTTATTTCTAAAATAGGCGATTGGTTCACATTTGCCAAATACCTCTTCTATAATCGGAGCTCTTATGAAAACTGCGTGATAGGGCTTTGAAAGACCTTTAACTTCTAGATCGACTTCGAACGATTCTCTTTGTCTTCCAAAGGCATTTCTCCTGACTTTCATATCCATCAAAGCCAGGGATTTTACCTTTTCTCCTCCATCCTCTATGGATTTTGCAAGGATTATACAACCGGCACAAACCCCCATAACAACAATATCTCCATCCTCTGCCCTTCTCTTTATAGCTTCTCCAACTCCAGTTCTTTCAAGCAATCTTGATATGGTTGTGCTTTCCCCACCCGGAATTATGATTCCATCAATTTCTCTAGCTTCTTCCCTGCTTTTAACCAGAATGGCTTTACCTTGAATGTCCATTTCTTCAAAGGTTTTTCTTAGCATATAGATGTGTTCTGTTACAGCACCCTGAGCAGAAAAGACCCCAACCTTTACCATCCTCTTTCTTGTAACCTAACTTTCAGTTCCTTCATCTCTATTCCCGGCATTGCCTCCCCTATATCCTTGCTAACCTCAACTATAACTTCTGGTTCATCGAAGTGGGCGACTGCCTCAACAATGGCTCTCGCTCTCTTTTCAGGATCACTTGATTTAAATATGCCAGATCCAACAAATACTCCATCGCTACCCAACTGCATCATTATCGCAGCATCTGCTGGCGTAGCTATGCCACCAGCTGCAAAGTTTACAACTGGTAGCCTCTGCATTTCTTTGATTTCTTTCAGTATTTCAAATATCTCCTGTTTAACGTCATCATAGACATACTCTCCAAACACCGGTGTATCGCTATCAATTTCTCTCCCTATAATTTGCTCTGCCGCCTTTGCATAGCTTTGAGCGTACTCCTCAGCCAAAAGATAGAGATCTTCGTCCTCCATTCTCTTTAGATGCCTTATCATTCCCATAACTATGCGCATATGCCTTATAGCCTCAACTACATTTCCAGTACCAGCCTCCCCCTTTGTCCTTATCATTGCAGCTCCTTCCCATATCCTGCGAACCGCCTCTCCGAGGTTTCTACACCCGCAGACAAAAGGCACCTTAAATTTTCTTTTATCTATGTGATAAAAAGGATCGGCGGGGGTTAAAACTTCCGATTCATCTATCATGTCGACTCCCAACGCCTCCAAGGCTTGAGCTTCTACAAAGTGCCCTATTCTGCACTTTGCCATCACAGGAATCGATACCGCATCCATGATTTCTTGGATCTTCTTTGGATCCGCCATCCTCGCTACCCCACCGCTTGCCCTTATGTCTGCCGGAACCTTTTCTAAAGCCATTACTGCTACTGCTCCCGCCTCCTCAGCGATTATAGCCTGTTCGGCATTAGTAACATCCATTATCACTCCACCTTTTTGCATCTTTGCAAATCCCCTCTTTAGCAATTCGGTTCCATGTCTTAGCTGTTCGAGCCTTATTTCCCTAGCCATAAAACCACCTAGTAGGTCATCTATTCTTAAGCCCTTCTATTATTTAGAGTTAACGGTTGATCCAAGGGAGACTGTCAACAGTTTTTTAGATTGACACCAACCTGGCGCGTCATTTGAGATCACAACAAGTAACGAACGTATCTGATGGTTAAACCTTTATCTTTTAAGATGTTTAAAAATCTGGCAACATCTTCCCTTGTGCCTTTTTCTATGTGAATAATGGTCGAAGATCCATTGCATGGATAGAACCTTCTTGTAATGATGCGAGCTTTCTCTATTTCGCTTCTCGCAAGCACAAACCTCAGCTTTCTGCCTTTGATACCGGAGAGGTTCTCTTCTAAATCACCCAGATTTCTGCAATTGAGGCTCCTTTTTCCATACCTAGCATCAAGTATCTTCTTGAAACCGGTTTTATAGAGGGCTTTAATAATTAAGATAGCAACACCTTTGGAATCATCTTCGCAGTATCTGAATATCCTGAACCATTCGTTCGGAATCTCCTTCTTCCAGAATAATCCAATTTCAACTTCCTTCCTTATGATTTTCTCCCTTTCTTTTGGCTTCCTTCTCTCATCTCCATAAGTTGCACTTATCCATTCCCCAACTTCCTTTGGACCGTAAACCCATGGAGGGTTAACTATTCCTTCCATCCTCAACCACTTCCCAGAGTTTATTTTACCTAGTATTTAACGATTTGGCAAAAGATGCTTCATATCCCAATTTTGATTGAATGGTAAAAATTAAAGAATTTGAGATTCTATAGCGTGAATGTATGAAAAGGATCCTTGTGATTGGAATTGTTCTATTATTAACTTTCCCCTTGATCAAAGGAGGTGCCAAGGCAAATGCTCTAAGTAATGGTGCAAAAGTTCTCTATGTCGGCGGATCGGGTCCAGGGAATTACAGTAGGATACAAGATGCTATCAATGATGCTAACGATGGGGATACGGTATTTGTATATGATGATTCATCGCCTTATCATGAAAGCATAGTTGTAAACAAATCGATAAACCTCATAGGAGAAAACAAAAACACAACAATTATTGATGGAAGTGGATATTGGAACGGAATTATTATTTCTGCCGATCGAGTGAATGTAAGTGGCTTTAAAATAATAAATTTTGGATACGGCTATGGGCAAGGAGCTGCGATTAGTGTACGCTCCAGCTATTGTTGTATTAAAGACAACATAGTGATGGACAATCCAGGGGATGGTATACAGGTTTTCTATGGTAGCTGCAACCTGATTTCCAATAACGATGTCATCAACAATAGAGGGGAAGGAATAAATATCTACAAGTCGGATAAAAATCTTATCGACCATAACTACATTGAGTCTAATTACAGAGGGGTATTCGTTAACGAAGGGCATCACAACCTCGTTTCTAAC
>JAGHAD010000007.1 GCA_021161685.1 Thermoplasmata archaeon
AAAGGAAGGGAACTTTTCCAGATTTTGAGTATGGAGTAGATTCTGAAAAGAGTGTACCGAATCTTAAGAACAAAGGCTTCAAGATAAATGATAACAAGGGCATCGTCTGCATCAAAGATAAGTTCAATAGAACTATAGATGCGGTGGTATATGGAAATGCAAAGATCTTTTCTGATGGATGGAGAGGGGAAGGTGTTGACGCTCAGAACAGGGTGTTGAGAAGAAGAGAAAGGGGATTTAATTTTGTAGACACGAATTCCTCTGAAGATTGGATTGCTGAAGAATTCCATAGAAATGTATGGTGTACCATTATATCAAAGCAAAATCTCTCCGATGTACTTAGGCTTTCTGATGAGATGTTTTTATACCTAAAGTACAGCCCCGATGAAAATCTGGAGAAAGGAGCACTAACTACAATTTCAAGCAGGAAGCAAGCAGTTGAAACTATAATAGAATTAACACTTCGCGCAAGGAAAAGTATACACATAGTTGGTTTCCACTTCGCTAATTGGAAAGTAATAAAATCCTTAATTAATGCGAGTCTAAGGGGTATAAGAGTAAAAGTTCTAGGAGATTATTCGAAACCATTCAGCTACATCATGGAAGAATATGGAATAGAAACGAAGACCAAAAGTGTCAATACCAGCCTGATGACATTGATCCTTGACAACAAAGACATTTACTTCATTTCAAATGATTCAATGATTCATGTAGAGAACGGAAGTATGGCAAGTGATCTCATCGGATTATTTTCAGAAGAAACCAGTAAACCAACTAATCCGATGACAAATACTTTATTTATTCTCTCCGTTTTCATTCTCACTTCAATTTTAATACTTAGAGAGTGGAGGCGTTGAAATGGAAATATCCCTAATCCCAATGGCTGTGATCTTTTCCATTGTATTCATGGGGATTTTGGCTTACTTTACTAGAATGGGTGCTACGGTCTATCTTCTTCTAGCGAACACGATAGCTTTTATCATAAGCATTTTCAACCGGGAGATAACTTTCAATTTCCTTGGCTTCAGACCATCTTACCTTTCAATTGGTGGAATCCCTCACCTCTACACTTTAATAACCTCCACGTTTGTCCATTATGACATCCTCCATCTCCTTGGAAACATGCTAACGCTATTCTTCTTAGGAATGGCTTTTGAGAGAAGAGTTGGATCCAGGAAATTTATTCTCCTTTACTTCATTACGGGGATATGTGGAGATGTTATTTTCTCTCTGCTCAATCGCTCTGATTGCATATTGATAGGGGCTTCGGGGGCAATTTTTGGTATTCTTGGCTCTTATGCAGCATCCTATCCAAGAGACGAAGTTCTTTTGCCACTCCCTCTTGGAATAGTGATAATAACTAGGATAAGGGTTTTTGCCGCTGCGGTAATATTTACCATCATCCAATTTGCATCTCTCTACCTTTCAGCTTATGATAACGTTGCTTATATAGCGCATCTCGGAGGGCTGGCGAGCGGACTCATTCTGGGCATTTTCTTTGTCAGGAGAGAAAGGATAAAGGTTAACATAGATGATAAGAAAATAGAAGGGGTAGATTATCTCGAGAAATTATCACGTGATGAGAAAATTAAAGAGATAGTGAGGCACATAAGAGAAGAGGAGATACCTGAGGTGAGAGAGAGCTGGCTTGAAAAGCTAGCGGAGAGGGCAAGATGCCCCTATTGTGGGGGGAAATTGGAAAAAGTTGGAAATCGTCTCAAATGCAGAGAATGTGGTAAGGTGTTAAGGTGAAACCGCTGAGATTGCCATGTAAGATTAAGCTGGATAGAACATAGCCAGCTACGGCTCCAGAATTGAGGAAAGGTAAGCCTGGTTGGGCATCGCCTTTCGAGACAAGGTGCATCAGGATGAAAAAAGAGATAATTACTCCAAGGGCGGTAGAAATAGAAATTAATAATTCTCCAGTAAAATGGTAAGTTGAAACGATAAGTATACCTGGCACAACGACATCTCCAACTCCAATGAAAAAAGCATTTCTCTCTCTTCTTTCCTTTAGTCTCCTCTCCTTGATGAACGAATATGGTAGTCTCTTTGGTATGACAAATAGTACGGGAACCTTCATTTCTATAACCGTATCAGCTAAATCTATCATGTGTTTCGTCTTGTAAACAGCTATTGCATCATATATCGCAAGCATTACAAGAAGAAGGATAACGAGAGGAATGGAAAGGGATATACCAAATATGGTTATCGCTCCTATGCTTATTATTGTGCAACAAGCATCTATAACGTACCACTCCGGGCGTTTTATCAGCAGGAAGACAATAAAAATTGATATGAAAACTGCTAAAGAAATTGCAAATGTGTTGTCAAGTATGTAAGCGAGAAATGGATATAAGGCACAGGTGGCTGTTATCGCTATCGCGAAAAGGAAGAAAAAGTAAACGATTTCCTTCTTCCAGAATTTTGATATAAAGAGTACAATTGCGGTGATAGAAAGCAGGGTTACTAGGAAAACGAAGACGTTAAAAGGATCCTTTGGATTCTCGAAAGCCTTTATATTGGCTATCTCGAAAGGTTTGACGGAAATTAGAGAGAGTGCATAGATCAGTATAAAAATTGTTGCCATCGATATGGTGGGCACGACGTTTTCCTTTTTCATTTCGGTGAAAAGAAAAATTCTCTTTTTAAAGAGTTTATCATTGAAAAACAAACCACATGTAAATGATGTAGATAACTATTAGGAAAATGCCCTCTACTCTCGATATTTTTCTTCCAGTGTAGAGAATTGGAAAAAGAAGAATCGTTATCCCTATTAGTAAAAAAGAACTATTTACGGTTTTTGAATCTACAGGTAGTTTAGAAAAAAGAGAGCACAAACCTACTATTAGCAGTATGTTGAACACGTTCGATCCAAGCAAGTTTCCAACCGAGATATCCCATTCTCTTTTCCAAGCTGCAGTCACAGATACCGCAAGCTCTGGTATGGATGTTCCAATTGCAACGAGAGAAACGGCTATGATGAATTCTGGTACACCAAACCATCTGGCAAAGAAAACTGAAGATTGCACGAGCAAGTACGCTCCAAGAACTACAGATACTATTCCCAGAACTATCATCGCAAAACCCTTTCGTAAAGAAAAATTCACATCGTTTTTCTTCCCATTTACGTTCGCAGCCTTGATGAAGTAGGATAAAAAAAGAAGAAACGATACCAGGAGAAGCACTCCGCCAATTGGATTCAGCAGATCGAAATAGGCTAAAATAGAGAACAGAGAAGTTGCTGAAAGGAGCACGGGTAGCTCTCTTCTCACAATGCTTTTGCTAACTGAAATTGGTCTTACAATGGAGCTTATTCCAAGAACTAGTAGGATGTTTGCTAAACAGGAGCCGATGACGTTTCCCACCGCTAAGCTAGTGTGCGAATTCAGCGTTGCTACCAGTGATGTGGCAAGCTCTGGAGCAGATGTACCATATGCTACAATGGTTAGAGAAATGATAAGAGAAGAGACCCCGAGACGAGAAGCTGTTTTTGAAGTTCCAGTAACCAATACATCTGATCCTTTGTAAAGGGCAAACACGCCCATGGCGAAAAGAACTAGATTAAGCATTACATGGGGCATTCTTGAATGTTATGGATAAGAACTATTTAAATTGCAACCTTAAGTTTTTATTATTCTATTGAGTTATTCCTACAAGATGAAATCTATAGCGATTGTAATCCCTTTCATCGTTATATCCTTACCTCTAGTATCTGGACTAACCATGGATTTCTTTTATTCAAGCAATTGTGGGGAATGCGAAAAGGATTTACAAATGATAGAGAAATACTTCGTTAAGAACGAGAGCAATAAGGGTATTCTCAAAGTTTATCTAAAAGATATAGCCACCAATAAAACAGCCTTTGAAGAATGGAAAGACGAGTACGACTTCTATCCTTATCCATTCGTGGTCATAAAAAATGAAACGAAATCAACGCCTCCAATTGGGGAAAGCGACATCACGGTTGGGAATTTGAAAAAAATCATTGGAATGTTTTTGAATGGCACCTATCATGAAAGAGAGGAAGAAGATATAATCCATACTCCATTTGGTGAAATCAATGCGAAATCCATATCTTTGCCACTGCTGGCTATCATTTTAGGAGGGGCAGACAGCTTCAATCCATGTGCATTCTTTATCCTCATATTTTTGCTAAACATGTTACTTCATGCGGGCTCGCGTAGGAAGATGCTATTGGTTGGGGGAATATTTGTGACTTTCTCTGCCCTCTTTTATATGCTTTTCATGTTTTTCATGTACGAAACTTTCATGAGGATACAGACCAGAGAGAACGTCATGCTCATCTCAGTTATTGCAGGCTGTATAGTTCTGCCAATGGGAATAATAAACATTAAGGATTTTTTCCTGTTCAGGAAAGGCGTTTCATTGACCGTGCCCGAGAGTAAGAGGGTAAGGATATTCAAAAGAGTGAGGGATCTCATTAGAAAGGAAAGTACCATAACTACGATCGCCGGTGCTATAGCGTTAGCCGGAACCGTAAATTTCTATGAGCTTCTCTGCACGCTTGGTTTGCCTTTCACTTTCACAAAAATCCTTTCCCAGTACAGCATAGGGAAGAATTCCCTAGTCTTCTATACTTACATACTGCTATACAACATCGTCTACGTCTTACCTTTGGTAACGATCGTTTTGATTTTTGCATTAACCTTGGGCAGGCGCAGGTTTAGTGAGTGGCATGGAAGGGTGATGAAACTATTTTCAGGTATTATGCTTGCAGTATTCGGCTTTTTCTTTCTGTACAATTACAAATTGCTGGAAGATCCATTTACACCGATCTCAATCGTCATCGGTAGCGCTATGGGGACTTTCCTGATATCCACGGTATGGAAAAGGTATGAGCAAAAGAGATCCTGAAGTAACACTAAGGAAGTCGAAATTACTCAAACAGCATGACTTTTATATATGGGTAGATCAGAGCATGGATATGGGGGTGGGAAAGCGAGAAGAGAAATTATTGCACTCGTTACCATCGTAGTAATAACTTCGTCGATCCCTGCCACCGTGAGTGCTCAAACAAGGTATCTGAGTGGCGAGAGAGCAGATGGCAAATCTCCTTTCTCAGGGGGTCAAGATCATGGACTCAGAATAATGTATACGGAGCCGAAATTGAAATGTACTGACGTTTTCATTCCTTATCCTAGTTGTATCTTTTTTAACGCTTTGAAATATTCTTCC
>JAGHAD010000116.1 GCA_021161685.1 Thermoplasmata archaeon
CCTTTGAAGAAGCCATTGGGAAGTTTTTGGAATTGTATAGGGTTATAAATGCAAATATTATCCAGAACAGCATAGATAAAGAGAGCAATGCCTCTAACCACATTTGTTTCATGATAGCAATACGTACTTAAAAGAGTTAACCATTATCACGCAATGGAATGAAACACATTCCAAAGGACATTTCACCAAAAGATGATGCATACCATGGACCCTATCACATTCCAACCACGGAGTGGTGGTACTTCGATGCGATTTTTGAGAATAATTATAGCTTGCATATCGGCATAAGAACTTTTTCAAGATGGGGGTTTGGTTTTGCGATGCCATGTATGGAGATATACAAGGAAGGGAAACTTATCTCAAAATCTTCCAGAATTTTACCTTTCAGCAGTTTACACATCTCCAAGGATTTTCCATCCATAACCTTACCAGACAAACCCATAATGGTTTTTGATGTACAAGAGTACAAATCTTCGGGTAAGTGGAAATACCATATTGAGATGGAATTTGATTCGTGTAAAGCGAGACTTGACTTCACTGGAGAAACAAGGGGATGGAAAATAGAAACGCCCGCCGAGAGCTGGTGCGTGGCATTGCCGAGAGCAAGGGTTGAGGGGAATTTGCAATTCGATGGTAAATCCATGGATGTGAAAGGTATAGGATATCATGATCACAACTGGAATTACTCTCTGCTCACCGTCATGAGGTATGGAAAGGGATGGTTCTGGGGAAGGATAAATAGCGAGAATTTCACTATTGTATGGGCGAGCATTATAAGGGATGGGCACGATAACATTGCTATCGTGAACAAGAAAGAAGGTGATTACCTGTGCGCAAGGGAAGTGAAATTCGAAATCAAGAAATTCAAGAATAACTTCCCTTCTGCCTTCCGCCTCCGATTTAAAGGAAAGGGTGTGAAAGGAGATATCAGCCTGTTCTCTAAAGAAATGCATCGTGAGAAAGTCGTTCTCCTGTTACCATATTGTAGATACCATGCCGAGAGCGAAGGTTTTATCAGGGTAGATTCGATTGAGGAAAGAACAAGAGGTTTGCACATAATGGAATTTCTCAGCTTTGGGTAGGTGTTCAAATGAAGATATCTCTAGTTTCTGCAAGACCAAAGATCGCTAGACCTGAGGAAAATTTGGAAAAAATGAAAAGCTTCGCAGAAAAGATAGATGCAGACCTTATTGTGTTTGGGGAACTCTTCCTTTCTGGCTACATGTGTAAGGATGAGCTTAAGGATGTTGCGCAGGATATAGATGGTAAAGCTGTGAGAGAGTTGAGCAAAGTTACGATGGATAAGGACTGTTACATTATTTTTGGAATGCCTTTAAAGGAAAAACTGAGGGGAATTATAAGGAATGCAGCCGTTCTCGTTCATCCCGATGGAAAGGTAGATGCATATAAGAAGATTTTCTTACCGACCTTTGGTCCATTTGAAGAAAAATTATTTTTTGATGAGGGAGAAGAGTTGAAAGCATTCGAAACCAGGTTTGGGAAAATAGGGATAATGATATGCTATGATCTTTTCTTTCCAGAAGTTTCGAGAGCCTATGCACTTCAAGGAGCAGATCTGCTGGTTTGCATCTCAGCATCTCCTTCCACAACGAGAGAGTATTTTGAGAAACTACTTCCAGCAAGAGCTTTGGAAAACACCGTTTTTCTCGCATACACAAATTTGGTTGGAACACAGGAAAATCTCGTTTTCTGGGGAGGATCACAAATTTACGATCCACTTGGAAGACTCGTTTCTAAGATGGAATACTTTAAGGAAGGTTATATTGTTCAAGAAATAGATTTTGGGGAAATAGAAAGAGCAAGGACGAGCAGACCGGTGCTTAGAGATCTGAAACCAGAAATCTATCACGACCTTTATCGCCTATCAAGAGGAGAGCATCTTTTGCAACGATCAACCGGAAAAGATTAATCGTTGCATTCATTAACGTTTCTCATGGCAAAAAGGAGGTTTGTCTTCGCCTACTTCCACTATCCGCTAATACCAGTTCAGTTCATCCACGGGAACAAGAAGACCCCAATCATAGAAGCTCTGATAGATTCTGGGGGAGATAGTGTAGTGATACCTAGGGCTATAGCTAAATATCTTGGTTCCCCCCTCGAAAAAACGAATGGAGCAAAGACCGCTGGAGGAATGACAGATCTTTTGAAAACTAGGTTAGATCTTGTAATAGGTAGGGATGGAGAAAAGTACCAATACACGAACTTGGAAGTGTACGTCGTGGATAGTGATGACATACCCGTTTTACTCGGAAGATATCCATTATTTGATGACTTCGAAATAATTTTTCAAAAGAAGAGGGGGAAATTGATATTGCAAGAAGCTTAATAACATGTTATGGAATCCGCTTTCATGAATTCTCTGAGCAGGGAAGTTGCGTAGCATCCCTTTTTAAGAAAAAAACTCATTTTTACAGCATATCTACCTTGATTAAGATCATCCTTTTCCAATTCCCATGAAAAATTGAAAAAGGGAGCCAGCACACACCTTCTTCCTCCAGCCGATGAAACCTCCGGCATCTCTGGAACTATAAAATCTCTCGGATCGACCTTTTCCTCTTCCATTACCTTTCTCTCTATCTCCCCCATGTATCCTTTCGCAAACTCTGCTTTATAGCCAGGCAGGAGTGCGGTCACATAGCATTTACCCTTGCTTATCATCTTGTTTATCTTTCCAACATTATCCTTGGTTACAGGTATGGGCTTTTCATCATCAGCTGGTAGAATGATGTCTCCTTCGATCGCTTTCTCTGGGGATTCAAAATCCCTTATTCTCCTGCTGAGTATTTTGTTGAAAATGTACGATTGATATGCATAGACATACATGGTAAGTAGGTTAAGTGGTAGTTTTCTGAAAGCCGTCAGGGCATCTCTGCCCATTGCGAGCTCATTCAGTACAGTGCGCTCAAAGGTTAAGGTTTTTGGAAAATACTCGAGCGCTCTCAGTGCATCCTTCTCCCTGTCGAACCTCCTTCTTGCTTCTCTTTCCTCTTCTTTTTCGAGCTCCGTGGAGAAAGTAAGATAAGTTTCAACGGCCTTTTCAAATTCACCCCTTATTATTAGCTTTCCAACGATGTGCGTTACCGGTCTGACTACGCCAAACCTTTGGATGCCATAGAAGTTTGGAAAACCGTATCTCAATCGCTTTTCTATACTTTCGATGCGGTTAATTATTTCTTCTTTTTGCACATTCACATTTCTTATCCTTACCGCAAACTTGTTTCCTTTCAAATCCCCGATCTCTATACCCTTATCAGATCGATAAAGGGGAACCAATCTGACATCTTTCAAGGCTATCTCCGGTAGCTCCCCCTCGGGGTAATAAATAGATATTATTCTGGTAGTGATCGCTCTCTTATCCTTTGTACCAGCGAGTCCTATCCTTTTCCTAGAAATGTGCAGTTTTTTGGCCAGAACCTTGATGAGATGGTTCGTCTCCCAGTTCTTCGCTTCGAGTCTAGCTATGATATATTTTCCATCCTTTTTTTCTGTCCTCTCTATCGGCACTTCCATTACCACGAAATCCTCAGGTATCGACCTCAGCTTTCCCCCTATTCCTTCTTCCTCCGTCAGAAAAACCTCTATACCGACAAACTTCTCTTCTGGTAGAGCTTCTCTCATGGACTTGCTACTTTCTCCACCTGTTCTCTGAAGGATTTAACCTCCTCGTATAGCTCTCTTAAAGCTCTTTTAATAACCTCTCTTGGTCTCTCTTTTTTAGTTTTAACATATATCTTTGGATTGCTAAGGAGGGGATGCTCTTTGTAGTATTCTGCATATACCACTTCATCCATCTCCAACAGCTTCTCTTTTAATGGATTAAGCAAGTTTTCACTTTCACTTTCCACTTCTATCTCCATCTCTTTTGCCCTATCCTTAAGGACCTTTATTTTCATGTTCTCCCCAACAGTTTAGGTTGGTATCCTCTCCACAACTATTCTGAATGGAGAAGGTATTTTCATTCCAGCCCTTCTCAAAGCTTCTTTAGCCTTTTCCACAAATTGCTCTCTTGTTCTAATGGTTATTATTGGTTGATTTCTCTTTACCCTGGCTGCGGTTCCAACTGGTTTACCATACGCCTTCCTCATGCCTTGGGATACTCTGTCGGCGCCAGCCCCAGTTGCCTGCTTGTTTTCCCTCAGAATCACATGCGGATAAACTCTTACCTTTAAATGGTAGTTAGACACACCAACTTCTTTTTCCATTACCTTGTTTGCAGAAATGCGCGCTGCTTCCAGTGCATTATGCCTTATATGACAGGCTTCTTCAGTGAGCAGGGAAACGCTGAACGGAAAATTCTCATTCTTGTTTCCGAAATCGAACTGGGTTATTCTTGGATTTGGAACTCCTCCGACATAATCCTTCCTCGTTGTCGCTCGCCCTTTAATATCTCTGTACATCCTCCCGGGTTTTCTCGCCATATCCTATCACAGGGCTTATTGCAACTCTATTTATAAATTTTCCTAAAGATATTCTATGAAGCTGGCGGAGACACCTCATATTGTAGGTTAACCGGAAACGCTCAGCTTCACCAATGGTTATCTTACCATGGGGGAATTGTGTTTCGCTGCTGGTGATAAGAGGGAAACTTTGTATGTAGGAAAGAATGACACTTCGGCTAGTATAGACGCATATGTAGTTTTCCACATCAAGGTAAACAAGCTTGCCATACCAACAGTTTTATGGTGGATATTAGGAGTGCCCTCAGCTCATGCTGGTGGAGCAGGAGCAAGTATATTTATTCCAAATTACTGGAAGAAGAAACCATATGAGGTAAATGTAACGGTAGAGGGAGATCTTATATATTCGGTCTTCCTCTAGATGAAAACGAAAAGACATATAATTCAACTCTTGTAGTTGGAATAAATCTAGTAACTATATCTGAGCCTGGATAGTAG
>JAGHAD010000063.1 GCA_021161685.1 Thermoplasmata archaeon
GCCTTTTTTATCGAGCTCCCTTACCTTCTCCTCCAGAACGTCAACTTGCATTCCATCCTGATCGAGAGGAATACCAACAAAATTCACCTCGTAACTCCTGAAGGCGTTTATTGCTCCTAGGTAGGTTGGTAAGCCAACGATTATCGTATCTCCAGGATTTATGAATATTTTACCCACTAAGTCTAGGGCCTGCTGGGATCCTGCGGTTATGAGCACGTTTTCCGCGGTAGCGTCTATACCATCTTTTTTAGATCTGTTCGCCAAGTTTTCCCTGAGAGGACGCAAACCTTCAGTTGGTCCATACTGCAAAGCTAGTTTTCCATATCTCTGTAATACGCATTTGCTCACTTCTTCCATTTCCCTTATTGGAAAAGATGCCGGATTGGGTAAGCCCCCTGCAAACGATATGATCTCTGGGTTTTGGGTCAGCTTAAGGAGTTCTCTTATCTCTGAAGGGCGCATCGACTTTGTTCTCTCTGCGTAGAGGCGTTCTATATTCATAGGTATCCCTGTCCACAAAAGCAGTTTCTGTTTATATTGGTTTCGAGGGCGTTTACTCTTCTGACATGAGCTCTTCCAGGTGCTCTTTGAGGGCTGGCATGATTTCCAAGGTATCGAGATTGAGGTTGAACTTTTCCATGAAGAAAGCTAGTTCTTCTTCCCTCGAGCTTGCAACGAATTCGTCTAGTATCAACTTAGCAAGATCATCCGTTTTAATGGTTTTCTCTTCCATAGCGTGATGAAAAGAAGTAACAGGCTTTATATAATTTTCTACCCTCAAAGCTTGTACAGCTTCGCTTAAGAGGAGCATACAAGCATTTGACGATTCGAGTAAGGGCGTTCTGCCAGCGTTTGCGATCAAAACCCAATTAGGTCTTAGCCAGCCCAGCACCTTTCAACTTCAAGCTCGCGCACTCCAGTTACCAAAATACCATCTAAATATGATGAGGTGAGGTTAAGTAAATAATGAAGCCTGTAAAATTAAACCAGAAATGAACTGCTATCGGATGAAGGAGAGAACCTTTCATTGCCCTGAAGTAACCGGCTATCAAGCTCAGTATTAGGGCACCAAGCAAAATGATCAATAAAGCCATAAAACATGATGAGCTAAAGGAAATAGCATGAACAGCCGAGAAGAGCAAAGCTGGTACGGCTATCGAGAGTCTTCTGTGACCTTTAAGAAGTAAATAGCCCTGGAGGAGACCTCTAAAGAATACTTCCTCGCAAATGGGACTCGCTAACAATGAGAGAGTTGCCAGCACAAGTAGGTTCTCAGTAAGCTCAGCTGGCGCTTTAGTGTGACTGAGCTTGGGCAATAAGAGTGCTGGAAGTGCTAATGCGGAGGAGGAGACCAAAGATATTATCGAAGCCCTAAGCAGTCCGAGGCACCTTATCTTAAAGCCGAACTCGCTCCAACTGCGGTTTAGTAATTTCATGATAGCTAGAGAAGCCGTAAGGAAGGTCAGCTGGGTCGCAAGGCCTGAAACCCAAGTTGGCGTGGAAGCGAAAATCATGATCAGCCATGCTAATGCTCCTCCCACCACGAACACGAGCAGAAATAACCCTAGACTACCAGCAAATCTTTTAAGGGACTCGTTGGTCGCTCCAACGGCTCGCTAAGCTATCTCATCATATTTTAAGGTTTCTCAGCGTAATCAAATACTCACAAGACTGAGTCGATCAACCTTCCCTCTCTATGACCAACTCCATTACCTCTGAAGGATCTCTCATCTGTCTGAGCTCTCTTTTTTCTATCATCGGCATACCCTCTATGTTCCTTTTGCCATCAATACATTTATCTATGAAAATCACGGCGTGCTTTTCAGCAATCTCTGCTATGCTTCTCACCATCCTTGCTTTTTCCCTCAAAGAAACGCTGTACTTCTGTGCAACTGTAAGGAGGATATTCTTGCTTTCTTTGCTGATAGCTTCAAAAGGACATCGGTGTATGGGTATTACCTTATATCCTAGCCTTTCTATGAGCGAAAGTATTTCTTTTTGAAAGGTGTATAGCCATCTTGTTTCGCTTATTTTTCTATGTCCTTTAAATGGACCAACGGGTTTGAGGAGATCGAAAGAGCTGATAACGGAGGGATGCAAAATTTCTCCTAGTAATGCAGCGACTTCTACACGAGCGCTCATGCCCTCCTCATACAGCCTTATCGTTTTCCTTGATACATGTAGCATCCTGGCTAGATCGCCCCTCGATAATTTTTTCTTTTCTCTATATTTCCTTATCTTCTCTCCATCCAGATTTACATAGAACCCGCCGGGGGCGGCGTATACTTGAGGGGGGACGTTCTCCACCAAGTAATTCTCTAAGGTTTTTACATTTACGGTTTGCACGCCATTTCTGAAGTATATTACGTCATTCTCTAAGGGTTTTGATCCTTCCCTCTCACCTATGAGGAGGAGCGAAGCACTTAAAAGAGAAGCAAGTGCTTTAAGATCATTTGCAACGCTATCTGAAAATGCATCCACGTTAACGAGTACCTTCACTATGAGCAATTCTCTTCCTCTCCTTGCAATCAGATCGAAACCAACGTTTTTGAAAGAACAAAGCTCTGAAAGCTCAAATCCCGATTTCTCCAAAATCCTTTTGACCTTGCTAAGGAGTTGCATTCTATCCATGTTTCTAGAAAATAAGTATAAGCCTCTACCTATATAAGTATAATGGAGGGATGATCCATCTGGATAGGGGTAGATGATACCGATTCACTGCATGGAGGATGCACAACCTTCGTTTGTTACCGCATTGTGGAGAGGGTTATAGAGGGAGGATACGATATTATAGGTTATCCGAGACTCGTGAGGCTAAATCCAAACATACCGTGGAAGACTAGAGGAAATGGTGCAATTTCTCTGTGCGTTGGTAGAGGAAAAGGAAGGAAAGTGATTATCGGAGGCAAAGGAAAAGAAAAATTCTATGGTTTTTTGGAGGGAAAAGGGGATGCGGAGATATCTTTCTTGATGAAGATAGTATCTGAAACCATCGAAGAGATGGCTTTTGAAGGTGCAAATACGAATCCGGGTTTCGTTATATGTAAAAGAAAACCTCCACCCTCTATATACTGGAAGGGAGTGAGAGGAATCTTAACCTTTGAGGAGATAAAAAATTTGCTCGACGAGCTAGGAGCATTATACGGAACCTATGGTAATGGGAGAGGAATAATAGGTGCTACGGCTTCGGTTTCATGGAGACCTAGAGATAGGACATACGAGATCATAACTTATAGATATAAAAAGAGGTGGGGAACCAAGAGATTTGTAGATGATGAAACTACCATTGCAATGGATAAAGAATGCAAATCTACATTCGATAACTACGATTATGATAACAGAGTTAACAGGATAGTTCCAAATTCTCCATGCCCAGTTCTATATGGCATAAGGGGAGAGAAACCAGAAGAGTTAATCATGGCTAAGGAGATCGTAAGGAGTGAGCCTTATCTTGGCTGGATGATATTTGAAACAAATCAGGGAACCGACGATCACTTGCAGAGGAAGAAAATAAAAGAGATCAAGCCCTTTGAATCGGTGATAGTTAGAGGAACGGTTGCAGAAGAACCCTATACCATACCAGGCGGACATGTGTTCTTTAAATTGAGCGATTCCACCGGAAGCATAACTTGCGCCGCTTTCGAGCCAACTAAGAGATTTAGAAATATTGTTCGTGGTCTAAAGGGGGGAGATGTGGTAGAAGTTTATGGTGGAGTTCATGAGATGCCATTTACCATAAACTTGGAGAAGTTGAGGATCTTAAAGTTAAAGGATGTCCTGATAAAGTTAGAAAATCCCATTTGCAAATTATGCGGAAAACACATGAAATCTGCTGGGAAAGGAAAAGGTTACAAGTGTATGAAATGTGGATCCAAAGCGGATGAAAGTGAAGCAAGGTTTAAGAAAATGGACAGAAAGTTAAGAGAAGGTTTCTATGAGGTTCCGGTCTGCGCAAGGAGGCATCTCAGCAAACCTCTGAAGAGAGCAACCAAAACCGTTTTTAACTAGTTTTGATTTTAATTATGAATAGAGCGGGTGTGGTGTAGCCTGGTAACACAAAGCCCTGCCACGGCTTTGCCTCGGGTTCGAATCCCGACACCCGCATCGCTGGCTGAGTTCCTTCAAAAACCTTATTAACTTTTTTACAAGACTCGACTTTTCCAAATATCGCTCTGGAATGGGAGGCAATTCATTTTCATCCAATCCAGATATCCATGCAACTTCTCTACGCAAAATCCAATCATTGAAATATCGTATACTGTAGTTATCCCATTTCATCAATCCATTCCATAAACAATTTCCTTGTACATCATCAACACTCCTTATTACCCCACCATCCCATACTCTATCTTCTGTATGTGGAGCAGAGATTATTACTCTCCCATCGCCGTGCGTTTCTTCAACCATAGCTGCCATCCCTCTACGTTTTATTTTGAATGCTCTGTGCAAATTAACCCAGTCCTCTGCCTTGTATAGACCTCTCATGATTTTTTCTATGATCTCTAACTTTCCTTTCGATTCTGTCTCCATGTACAGCTCTATTAGAAAATCATCCAACGTTCTTTTATGGTAAAATTTCCTGAAAAGTTTTAGGATCAATCTCTTGTCTTCCCTTCCAACAAATTCTCCAATGATCGATCTAACCAATCCAACCCATTTTCCAATCTCTCCTCTCCCAGTTCCGACATATTCCCATACATCTAGAGGCTGTATTTTATCAACATCATTTGGATATTTTAATATCACCTTTGCATCGTTTCCAGCTATTAAACCAGGTCCTCCTCCCCAGAATATCTTTACCGTACTGCACCTATATCCTCTAAAAATTGGATGCGATTTATCCTCAATTACAAAATCTATCGGTACACCACCCATTCCAAGGCTGTTTGGACCAAATCCATCATATATTGGATATGCTGCTCCTTCCAAAGCATCTGGAGGATGATCGATAAGCTGGCCAATCAATGGTATGTCCATTTTTTGATAGACCCTTGTCTCTATAATTTCGAGATTAGATTCTTCGATTGCTTTTTCACAAAATGTTTCTGGTTTGTTGGCTAGCTTGCAAATTAAATTTGCTCCTCCGCAATGTCCGGCATATCCTCCGCCATTTTTGATGAAATTCGTTAAGTTAGTTTTCCACCTTTGATACCTTTCTGGACAAACCTTTCTCCATAAGGCGATCTTTAGATAATCATCTGTTGCTCCTACCACCATTGCATCAAACTTGTTTAACTTATCCATCAAGATATCGCTGTCGTATATCCTCTTAGTTCTGAACAGATATCTCTTACCATCTACTTCCCATTCATAGCCATCTAAAATGCACTCAAAATTCCTGGTAGCAAAATTTGTGAGAAATCTATCATCAAATATGGCGATTTTAATAATCCTCATGCTTCTCTTAAGGTCGTTGAGCAATTTTTAAACTTTTTCACTAACTTAATAAACTGTCTTTACATTCCACATTTCACGGGATGGGATGCACGATGAGAAAGAAGATTAAAAAGGGTAAGCTGTGTAGAGTTAGGAATAGAATAGATCTATTTGGAGAGGTTGTGAAGATTGAAAACAAATTCGTTCGCCTCAAGATACCGCATTTTAAAGGTCATCTAGAATATCCAATGGATCTTGTTGAAGAAATAGAAGATGAGAGTTTTTTTGGAGAAGCATCTGCCGATTTCAAGAATAAGCATTATGATGCATGCAAAAATCTTTAATACATACCTAATTTTTCCGAGAGCAAATGAAAGACGATCTTTTAAAAATCGATCTTCACGTGCATTCCGCCTATTCTGAAGATGCTAAGGGTTTACCTAAAGAGATAATAAAATATGCAATCAAAAAAGGGCTGAACGGCTTGAGCATAACCGATCACAATTCTGTTAAGGGATCTCTGGAAGCCATGAAAATAAAAACCAAGGATTTCATCATTATCCCTGGAATAGAAATTTCAACGCGAGAGGGGCACCTGATAGCTCTCGGGATTAAAAGAGATATAGAGAGGGGTTTGCCTGTAGAGGAAACCATAGAATTGATCGTTGATGAAGGAGGTATACCCATAGTCCCCCATCTTTTTAGAACCGGAACTGGATTGAAAAGAAAAAATCTTGATAGGATAAAGGACAAAGTACCAGCCATAGAAGTTTTTAACTCATGCAGTATGTCGAGATCAAACAGAGCTATCGAAAGAATAGCTAGGGAACTCGGTCTTGGAGGAACTGGAGGAAGCGACGCCCATGAGCCTAGCTTTGTTGGATATGGATATACAACCATGGATAATACCGATCTCAGCATAGATTCTCTGCTCAGCGAAATAGAAAGAAAAAGAACATGGGGTTATGGTGAAATAATACCGATAAAGACAAGGGGAAAAAGGATGATCAAAAGTGTAGTACAGTTCTTCGAGAGGGGATTAAAAAGAATATGATCACTTAAATTTCGAGTCGTACACTCCTTCATCTATTTCTTTTATCACTTCCTTCGGTGATTTCCCCTCAATTGTAACACCTATAGAAACGCAGCTTCCCACTATCTCTTTCACCTTTTTCTTCAAGTCTTTTCCAAGTAAATCGTCGTACTTCATCTTCGCTATCTTTATAACTTGATCCATGGTCAGATTTCCTATCTTCTCAGTTCTTGGTGAGCTCGATCCTTTTTCTGCACCGAGTTCTTTCAATATAAGGGCCGATGCCGGAGGTGTGCCAACTTTTATTTCGAATTGCTTGGTCTTTGGATCAACCGTAATTTTAACTGGAACTTTCATTCCTTCAAAATTTTTCGTCTTCTCATTAATGGTTTTGACAACTTGCATGACGTTTATACCTAGAGGACCTAGGGCTGGACCTATTGGAGGGCCTGCGGTTGCTTTTCCTCCCTCAACTAGCACTTCTATAGTCTCAGCCATTTACTCCTCCTCCCTTTTCCTAATAACTCTAACTTGATCACCCTTAACGGTTATTGGTATGGGAACGACGGAATCGAAGAGTTCAACCGTTATTTCTTCTTTCGCATCATCTATATGAATAATCTTTGCCATCTCTCCCCTAAATGGGCCCGAGATCATTTCGACGATATCTCCTTCCTTCATCTTTTCTACGGCGGATGCCGGTGTCAGGAAACTTTCAAGCTCTTTTAAAGGTATATCTCCATCCAGCATTCCTCTCACATATGATAACGTTCTTATCATCTTTCTCAACTGATCCGCGTTATACGCCTCTATAAAAACGTATCCTCTCAACTCCGGAGTAACCAAGATTGAAACTATATTCTTGTCGCTCGTTTTCTTTACCCTGCTTCTTATAAGTTCGGCAACATTTTGCTCTTTACCAATCTGTGTTTTAATGGAAAATATCTTTGGCTTTTCAAACAGTTCATCTTCTCCCATAGTTGACACTCCTACAAACCAAGTTTCGAAAGGATGAGCGGAGCAAGGAGGGTTCTCAATATGTAGATCACAAAGCCTATAAGACCTATGATAAGTATACCCAAGAAGGTTATTTTTGAAGTTCTGTAGTACTCTTCTTCTGTTGGTTTCCTTGCCATCTTCAATACCCTACCATACTTCCCTTTTCCCAGATGCTTTACCCTGTCCTCTATTCTTTTCTGTACATCCCATGCTCTATCGATTATATTTTTTTCCCTCATCCTTGCACCGTCATTAAAAAGCATAGAATTCTCATATAAAAAGGTGGCGTTTCCTTGGGGGAAAGACTGTCAACTTTTTGGATCGAAAATCAATTCCTAGAGTGGAGCTGGAAGGATTACAACGAGAAATTAGTAAGAACGGAAGAGGTTTATATCCTTGGATTCCCTTGATAATTGGGATAATGAATTCCCAAAATGAATAGGGTAAGGTTGGCAAACCCTTTTGTCTATACGGAAAGGTTATTAACCAACTTTAAATTGATTAATGCCTGGAGAGATGGTGAGGGATATATCTATTATCATACCAGCTTGGAATGAAGCAAAAAACCTACCAAACCGTCTTCTTGAGATCAAAAATGTGATGAAGGATACTCTCTTAGATTATGAGATTATTGTGGTTAACGATGGTTCAACCGATAATACCAGCGAGATATGCACCAAAATGGTATCAGATGATAGGGTAAAGGTTGTAGGGTATGATAAGAATATGGGAAAGGGTTTTGCTCTTAAACATGGGTTTATGTATTGCAAAGGTGAGACTGTCGCTTTCGTGGATGCGGATTCCGATATACCTTTTAGTTGTATAAAATCATTTTTAACTGCACTTAAAGAGAATGATAGTGATGTTGTCATCGGATCCAAATACCTGCCTAACTCCAAGTTTGAAAGTCCTTTAGGTAGAAAGATTTTAAGTAGAGCTTACAACCTTTTGGTTAGATTGTTACTGAAGGTTAAAGTTTCAGATACACAGGTCGGTTTTAAGGTTTTTAAAAGAAGGGTTTTGGAGGATGTCTTTTCAAGGATCCTCGTGAAAAGATTTGCTTTCGATGCGGAATTATTAACGGTTGCCCAAATGAGAGGCTATAGCATCTCAGAAGTACCAGTAGAGGTTAATCATGATGGTCGTGTAAAATCGGTCAATGCGTTGGAGATACTAAAGATGCTCAGGGATACATTGGCGGTGTTTTTTAGAAGATACATAGTTAGGTATTATGATAGGAAACCATGAACGTGCTATTTATTAATTGGAAAGATATAACCCATCCAGAGGCAGGTGGGGCAGAGGTTTACACCCATGAAATTTGCAAGAGATTGGTCAAGCAAGGGAACGAAGTTACGCTATTTACATCTAGATACAAAGGTGCCTTAGAGGAAGAAGAGATAGATGGCGTTAAAATCGTTAGAGATGGTGGTAGGATAGGTGTGTATCTAAAGGTTAAAAAATTTTACAGAGCTAGCAGAGATTTAGATGTGGTGGTGGATGAGGTTAATACTAGACCTTTTATGACGGTAGATTTTGTTAAGATACCAAAGGTTTGTTTAATCCATCAGCTTGCGAGGGAATATTGGTTTTATAAAACTCCTTTTCCTTTAAACTACATTGGAAGATATCTACTCGAGGATAGATGGCTAAGAAAGTATCGGAATATAAAGACCATTACTGTTTCTCCTTCAACGAAGAACGATTTAATGGAATTGGGATTTAGAGACGTTGAAATAGTGTATAACGGAATAGGTGTTGAACCTTTGGAGAGAATACCTTCCAAAGAAGATGATTTTACCGTTTTGTTTATTGGCAGGCTATCCCCAACCAAGAAACCATTGGATGCCATCGAATCTTTTAAGTTAGCTGGAGTTGGCAAGATGTGGATTGTTGGTAGGGGAAACCTAGAGGAGAAATTAAAGAAGAGATCACCAAGCAACGTTACATTTTTTGGGTATGTTTCTGAAGAGAAGAAATATGAGTTAATGAGGAGAGCACACCTGCTACTAGTTCCAGGGGTAAGGGAAGGATGGGGCAGAGTGGTTATTGAAGCAAATGCTATGGGTACACCAGCTATAGGCTATGACATACCTGGTTTACGCGATTCGATATGCGATGGCAAGACAGGTTTGCTTTGTGATCCAAATCCAAGGGCGATGGCAGAGAATATTAAGATGTTATATGAGGATGAAGGTTTAAGAAAGAGATTAAGCGAAAATGCCCTGAAATGGTCCAAAAACTTCAGTTGGGATGAGAGTGCAAAGAGATTCTATGAGATACTTAAGGAGGTTGCTGGTTAGGAGGAATCGGATGATCAAAAAATTGTACGATGGAGAATTTCTGCGAGATACAAGTATAATGTTTATTACATCAATTGTAGCTGGAATATGCAACTATCTATATCAGATATACATGGGCAGAGCACTAGGTGTAGAAGAGTATGGCATTTTTGGCTCTCTTTTTGCTTTATCTTACATCATATTCGTTGTAAGTGGTACAATTCAAACGAGTTGTGCTCGGTTTGTTTCGAAATTTGTTGGTGAGGGAAAAGAGGGTAACATCTATTATCTTCTGCATGGATTGTTGAAAAGAATGTTTATCTTTGGAATAATTGTCTTTGTACTCTTTATTCTTTCCAGCGGTTTGATCTCTAGTTTCCTAAAAATTGAATCTGTTTTACCTGTAGTTATCGTTGGTGGTTTTCTTTTTCTCTCGATCTTGTTACCAGTTAATCTTGGTGCTCTGCAGGGTTTGCAGAAATTCAAATGGCTTGGATCTAATGGTATTATAAACTTTTCATCGAAATTGTTGTTTGGCGTATTGCTCGTTAGTATGGGCTTTGGAGTTAATGGTGCATTGGGTGCGATTGTAATAGGTTCCGCAATTGCTCTGGCAATCTCATTTGCACCGTTGAGGTCTTTCCTGTTTTCCAATTATGAGGTTAATCCTGGTTTTAATTTCTCAGAGTTGTACAAATATTCTTTACCAGCTATGCTCGCAACGTTTTGTTTTGTCGTACCAGCAAATGTGGATGTTATGATGGTGAAGCATTTTTTCTCCTCTCATGATGCTGGTTTATATACTGCTGCCTCTGTTCTTGGCAAGATAGTCTTGTTCCTGCCTGGAGCGATTACAGCGGTAATGTTTCCCAAAGTTTCCGAGATGAATGCAAGCGGAAAAAGCACGAGAGAGATGCTGAACAAAAGCTTATTCTATACCGCCATCTTATCTGGTTCATTGGCCATTGGATACTGGCTTTTTCCTTCCCTTGTTATAAAGATTCCATTTGGAGATGTGTATCTTGAAGCAATGCCCTTGGTAAGGTTCTATGGAATAGCCATGCTGTTTTTCTCTTTAAGCGTTGTATTCATGCGATATTCTTTGGCGATCCATGATATCAAATACGTTTATGGTTTTGCATTCTTCACCTTCCTTGAAATCGTTCTACTAGCTATTTTCCATGAAACCATGATGGAGATGATTTTGATATTGATGGTAATCAATGTATTGCTCTTTATCTTCAGCTGTTGCTATGTCTGGTATAAGCCAAGGAGGTTGAGAAATGGAGAATAAACCATTGGTTTCGGTTGTAATACCAACGTATAACAGGAAAGATAAACTAATTAGATTGATAGATTCTATCCTAAAAAGCAATTACCCTATGGAGAAATTAGAGATCATCGTCGTAGATGATGCATCAACTGATGGAACCTATGAAGAAGTCAGAAAGAAGTTTCCCAAAGTTAAAATAATCAGAAATGAGAAGGAGTTGTTTCTTGCTGGTTCAAGAAATGTTGGTATAAGAAATGCAAAAGGAGAATTTGTCTTTCTGATAGATGATGATAACATCATTGATAAGAATTGCATTCCTGAACTGATTAGAACATTTAAAAGTAATCAAAAGATAGGAATCGTCGCACCCATCATGTATTACCTAAAAGCTCCAAACCGTATTTGGTGTAGTGGAATAGAACGGAGTATGACCACATCTTTAACCAAGATTATAGGAAGAGATAAAATAGATAACGGGCAGTACAGAAGCTTAATAGAGTCAAAGGACTTTCCAAATGCATTTATGGTTAAGAGAGAAGTTGTAGAAGAGGTTGGATTATTTAACGAGGAGATTTTTTCCATTCATTATGATGAGGCAGATTTTGGTGAGAGGGTTAGGGGAGCTGGATATAAAGTAGTTTGTAATCCAAAGGCAAAAGTTTGGCATGATATACCGTTATCAGAAGAGGTAGAGGATAAATCAAGATTATTCCACTGTCATAATGAATTAAGGGCGTACTATTGCGGAAGAAATAGGATAATATTTCACAGAAGATATTCGAAGTGGTGGCAGTTTTTGATTTTTATTTTGA
>JAGHAD010000057.1 GCA_021161685.1 Thermoplasmata archaeon
ATATAAGTCCGCTTGTGCAAAAGCTACAGGGCGCACAAAGCGAAGAAAACCATATTTCCCGGAGGTCTTGAATTCATAAACGAAGGTATCAGTAATGCCATCAGGAATACCAACAACTATATAATCTTTCCATGGAAAATTCCAATGTATGGAGGGATAGTCTTCACCTTTCCGCATATGCAGAAGCATGCCTGCCGCGGTGGGAGGAAGCTTTTCTATAGTTTGCTTAGAAATCTTTCCTCCCAGAAGCATATCCACTTCTATAGGAGAAAGGTCTTCTATGGGTTTCTTTTCTATAGACGGTGGAATATGAACAATGTCAATGACTTCTATATCTCTTCTTTTCTCCGCCCTTTCCGATAAAAGTTTCTCAATATCATCCAAAGTTATCTCGTCACCAATATCCAGTAGTTTTTCTTTTTCTTCTGGGATGATATCTATTAATCCCAATTCAAGCGAATAGTTAATTCGATCTGATAGATAGGCACCGAAAAATGCTAATTCCATTTCTCTGTTTATTAGCACAGACTGCATTGCACACCAGTTGTATTTGGCAGTATCAGCCATACCTATAAATAGGAGTTCGTTAGTCTTTATGCCTCTTCTTTCCTTTTCGAGAGCCAATAGTTTCTCTAAGGTTTTAAGGCTGAGGTTAATCATCAGTACCAGTAACTAATGGGATTGGTTTTTAAGCTTATTTACTAATACACAGTAGCCGTGGTTTTAAGTAATAAATCTAGTTCTCGGGCGGGAATAATGGGATATATCAAATTGAAAGATGCAATTCGACAATATCATGAGTTTCGAGTTTCTCTCCATCAAAACGCTTCTATCCCACGTATCAGGGGTTATGAATGGTACAGAAAAAAGAGCGAAAAAGAATAAAACTATACCTATAGCCGATATAGATATTCCAGTATACAAGCAAGGAGGTGTTTGGTACATTGATAAGAACAAGTTTGATAAAGCTCTAGAGCGTCATCGAAAGATTATCGATTATCTAAAGAAAGCGGGAAACAATCCCTTTGAAGCAGAGATGATCATTACTGATTTTGGGAAGGAGGGAATTCGATTTGCGCTAAATTTTACTAAGAAGAAATTTGCCAGATTAATCTCTTCCTCTCGTAGCAAAGCACGAAAACTTGTTCTTCAAAGAGATGGGGGAAAGTGCGTTGTATGTGGCAGAAGAGACAATCTTGAGGTTCATCATATTTTTGGTGGTATTTATGAGAAAGATTATTATGTTTTCTTGGCAATAAATTTTTATCTTCGGTTGAGCGACATTCAAGATGCTATCAAGCGCGAAATAAAAATTTGGGATGATCCACTAAACTTGGTTACACTATGCAAAGATTGTCATCGAGCCCTTGATCCTCTTCTCATCCGTTCAAGTGAAAGAAAAAGGTATGAAAAATTGATTTTAGGGGAGTATCATCCAAGAAAGCAACCAAAAGAAATCAGGGTTGCAAAAGCAATTCGAGATCATATGAACAAGATATATGGAGAAGATTACCAAAGAAAGGTTAAAGAACACCTTAGTAGACTAACGCTCACTTATAAGGAGTGGTGAGATTTTCCTGTTAGTTTCGGGTCGGTAAAAGTTTTCTATCTACCACGATTATCTTTAGAAGTCTGTCTAGCAATTTCATTCCCTCCTAGACCTTTATCCAGACCGGTCTAAGAGGGTTTTAGATACTTAAGTTCATAAAAAGGTTGACATCTTCCCAATTCTCATCACATGGACGGAGCATGATACGCATGGATCATAAGCCCTTATCACCTTTTCAGCTTCCTTTCTTATGAAACCATCATCTTCATCCGCGATCTTGCTCACGTATCCTTCCAAACTCCTCTCGATGTTTTCAGCATTCATGGCGGTTGGCGTGATTATATTTGCATATCTGCACTTCCCCTTTTCAATTACGTAGTGATGGATCAGCAGACCCCTTGGCGCCTCTATCGCAGCAACTCCCTCTCCATCCGTTCTGGGAACTTCGATCTTTTCAGGCTCGTATTCTTTCAAGTTTTCAGCTATCTCCATCGCTTCCATTGCATAGTGCACATTTTCAAGAGCCTGGGCTGGATTTATCCACGCAACCCTGTTGGATGGAAATCTGATGCCAAACCTGTTGGCTAGTTCCCTGGCATCTTCCCTCAGTTTCCCATTTATATTAATCCTAGCCAATGCACCGACCATGAAATCTCTTCCATCTATCAATGATCTTTTGGCTGTTGAGTAATCAACAGCCCTTTCCTTTATATGCTCTCCATACTCATGGGCATCGAAAACTGCATGCATTGTTGCTATCTTTCCTTCATACAGAGGTATCCCTCTCCCATCCCGCAGGGCAACGTATTCGCTTTCCCTCTCATACGGAGGATAATCCAGAGATAAGAATAGCTCGGCACTCTCTAAAAGGAAAGGATAGATCTCTCTCATCTTCTTGAGATACTTATCTATCATTCCCTTGGTTATCCTTTTCGAAAATCCTCCGGGAAGGATTGTGCATGGGTGAACAGCCCTCCCACCAATCAAGGCAGTCATGTAATTGCAAGCCTCCTTCAACTTGAATGCTTTCTTAACGAGTTTGATGTCCTTGCGAGCGAGCTCGATGGCGCTTTCCACACCAATGTAATCTGGAAGAGCCAGGAAGTAGAGATGAAGGATGTGGCTCTGGATATGAGAACTTATGAGCATCAGCTTCCTGAGATCCTTTACCTGCTCAGATACTTCTATGCCCAATGCATCCTCAACCGCACGTATGCTAGCTATCTGATGAGCAACATTGCATATACCGCATATCCTGCTCGTAAGCTCTGGAAGATAATGGTATCTTTTCCCGATAATCAAAGTTTCAAAATGTCTCAATCCCTCGTGAATTCCAAATGCAACTCTTTTCACTCGATCATCTTCAATCTCTATGGTTAGGTTGGCGTGTCCTTCTATTTTTGTGATCTCCTTGATCTCTATCTTCTTTTCAACCATTCTATCACCTCTCTGAGATCCCTGTGAGAGAAAAGGGAAAATGCATCGATGATCTCATCCTTGGAGAAACCCTTATCCAAAAGGATCTTCGCATGGGATTTCAGATTTGCATCTTCATATGATCCCCTGCAGCCAAGGCATGGTTTACCGTTAGATGGACATAAGGCATTGCATCCAGCTACCGTTATCGGACCCATGCACAGATACCCCTCTTCGAGGAGACAACCGTTTTCAAGCAAAGAACATTCCATGCAAACGCTGTACTCCTTCTTCCCGAATGCCTTGTCGATAATGATCGATGTTAAGAACTCCTTCAGCTCATCCCTTGAAAAAGGACATCCGTATAGGCAATGATCAACATCTACATAATGCCCTACTGGCTTTGCACCTGGCGCAAGCACTCCACCTGTAGCAGAGCATGAACCAAGCGCAACAAGGATTTCGCTATTTCTTCTTATCTCGAGCAACTTCGCTACTTCATTTTCATTTGCTGGTACGCCTTCAACAAATGCTACATCAACGGGTAGCTTGTTCACTTCCTTAACCAGTCTGAAGTTCTCTATTCCGAAGTGATTTAGGATATCCAGAATCTCCTCTTCCATGTTCAGAAACTCAACCGAGCAACCCTCACAGCACGATAGAGAGAATATACCTATATTCAATCAAGCACCCCCTGAACCTCATGCGGCTTTTCTATAAATTTTAGAGCCTCATCCAAAGGAAAGATCGGTCCGTCCTTGCAAACGTACATACCACTGACAGCACAATGACCACATATACCTATACCGCACCTCATGTTTCTCTCCAATGAAAGATATAGGTCATCAGGGGAAAATCCAAGATCGATCAGGGTCTTGGATGCGTATTTCATCATTACCGGCGGTCCGCACATGAAGGTTAAGGCATCTGAAAACTCCTTTACTTTGCCACAGAGCTTTGTTACCACACCAACCTCTCCTTTCCATCCCTCTTCAGGTTCATCGACCGTCAGAAGGATATTCATGCATTTCTTCCATTCTTCGAACATTCGCTTGAAAAGCAGAAGAGAAGGTTTTCTCGCTCCATAGATGAGTGTAACTTCATTGAGTTTGCTTCTGTTTTTACACACCCATTCGATAACCGGTTTTAGAGGAGCCAGACCTATACCTCCAGCAACTATTAGCAGGTCTCTACCTTCAGCCTTTTCCAAGGGCCAGCCGTTTCCAAAGGGGCCACGTATACCAATGTGCTCCCCAATTTTCATCGCATGCAGTTTTCTGGTGACATTGCCAACAGCTCTTATGCTCAGCTCGATGCTATCTTCATTTCCACCAGATATCGAGAATGGAGCTTCTCCATACCCGAAAACGGTCAGCTCCACAAACTGTCCAGGTTTAAAGGAAAGACCTGGCTCAATCACAAAGGTCTTTGTATCTGGTGTTTCATCGATTATATCCATGATCTTGGCTATGGATGGGATATACGGATTGCTCATCTGATCAGCCTCCTCAAGACATCTCTTATATCTATCCCGGCATGGCAGGAATCGATGCACCTACCACAGCCAACGCATGCATAAAGCTTGTAGCGCTTAACCGAGAAGACGAACTTATCGTATATCCTGTACCTGACCCTTGCACGTCTATCTCTCCTGAAGTTCTCCGCAGATGTTTTGGCAAACTCAAACAAATGACAGGAATCCCATACCCTGATCCTCTCCCCAGCGCTTCCATCGAGATTTGTTATATCCCTTACATCGAAACAGTGGCAGGTTGGACAGATCAAATTGCATCTACCGCATGATAGACAGATATCACCCAGCTCCTCCCAGATTTTGTCTTCAAACTTATCCTCCATATCCTGATACTCTTCCAGTTCTATCTTTGCCATTTTTCTGATTTCTTGCTCTGCTCTCTCTATTTTCTCCCTTTTTCTCTCCTCATCCTCTGGAGAAGCCCTTTCAAAGAGTTCCATGCTCACGAGTTCCTTTCCTCTCTCACTACCGATATCAACGAAGTAATAATCACCTATATCGGTAAGCCACAGATCGTATTCATCGGGAATCATCCCTCCAAATGCGGTGCAGAAACATGATTCTCTTGGATATTCGCAGGTGATTCCAATTATTATGGTGTCCTTCCTCCTGCTCGCATAGTATGGATCCGAAACCTCCATCATGTATAAGTCGAGTATCTTCAATGAAGCGACATCGCATCCCTTTGCACCAAATATGACCTTTTTCTCCTTCCCATTCAGGCAATCCTCTATGATATAGCCATCCTCAACCTTCTTCCATCTGAAAAGGCTTTCTTTCGGTGGAAGGAAAATCGGTTTTAGAGAGATTTCGGTGCGGTTCGGTAAAAGGCATATCTGGGAAGGATCCTCTATCCTTTCAAATCTCGATATCTTCTTTTTTACTGGGGCATAGAGAGTATAATTTTCCATGATGTGTTGCAGAAAATCCTTCAATTTGCTCTTCGCTATCTTTACAAACGTATCCATCACCCCTCAAGCCATTTAAAGAAATCATCTAGACCTTTACCGCTCCTAGCATCTGTGAGAAACAAAGCGGTGTTTGGACATATCCTGTGAACATCTTCTTTTATCTTTTCGATATCAACGCCAACTAACTTAGAGAGATCGATCTTGTTCACAACCACCGCATCCGCTTGCTGGAATATGAGGGGATGCTTTCTCACCATATCATCGCCTTCGGTAACCGATACGATGCACACCCTTTTGTCCGTGCCCAGTGGAAAATCAGCTGGACATACTAAATTACCAACGTTTTCTATGAAAAGATAATCTATCTTTTCCAAGTCGATCTTCTCAAGAGCATGCATGACCATGTGTGCATCCAGGTGGCATTCCTTGCCAGTATTTATATTAACAACATGGGGGGTCAATCTCCTTATTCTTTTAAAATCCTCATTTCCAGCGACATCCCCAGTTATTACTCCAACTCTCTTATTGCTGGATTCAATGAACCTTTCTATGATCGTCGTTTTCCCGGATCCTATTGCTCCCATGAAGTCAAATGATTTCACTCCAAACTCTTTCAATATCCTTGAGTTTTCTCTGGCAAGTTTGATATTCTCCTTTATCAGATCTCTTCCTATTTCCAGGTGGATCTCATGCACGCAGGGCGAATACCCTCAAGCTCTTTATACACTTTTCCCTTGCGATCCTCTTTGCAAGCTCCTTTACCCTTTTGGACTCTCCACTGAAAACGATCAACCACAGGTAGCTGGAGCTACTTAATCTGGCATGGAAGCACGATCTGATGGTATCGTGGAATATCTCCTCTATCTCAAACAAGGATTCCATTCCTTCTTTTTCCGAGCATGCAACTATGACTCCATCTATCTTTCCTTCGAGTTTCATCCACCTGTTTATCGATATGTACTCGTAGATGGCTTCAGCTATGGCTCTCGATCTCTTCCTCTCTCCCAATTCCTTTCTCGTCCTTTCGAATTCCTCAAAAAGATTTGTCGGTATGCTTGCGCTCATCCTCTTGATCTTCTCCATATTAAGACTAAAGGAAAATTCCCTAAAAAGTATTACGAAAAAGAAATTTTTTAATACTAAATCTTTTTCTTCCCTTTGAGGTGGGAGGATGGCTTGCTTCCTTGTCCCGGCTGGAGAAGCCATTGTAACGAGCTTGATCCATAGATACATGGATAGAGAGAAATCCAGAAGGTACAGGTTGGGATTGCTGAATGCGATGCTCTGGGGAGGGGTCTTGCTGTTGGCTGTGGAGCATATCTGGCATGGAGAGATAGTCCCATGGCCACCTTTCCTGACAGCGATGAGATCTCCAGAAGATTTTTCCATAATGCTTCATGAGATGGCAATGAATGGAGTGGCGATGGCATTAACCATTACCATAATCTGGGCGATCATAACATCGATATCGATCTCCATGGAAAAGAAGATGAAGAAAGAAAAGCCCGTGAGGGGTTGATAGGATGTGGCTCATCATTTTATCCGTATCTGCGGTGATAGCAACAGCCCTATGGTACTTCAAGGATGATGGCAGATACAAACTCGATGTCCTAAGCCTGATCCTCTGGGGAGCAACCATAATGGTATTCGTTGATCATGCGATGGGGATAGCGGAGGATGCCCTTGCTGGAAGGGAGGTGGAGTTCATAGAAATAACCTTGCCAGCATTCATGCTAGGTATCTTTCTGGTATGCGTTGGGATAGCCCTGTGGGAGCTCTACTTGATAATAAAGAGACCGAAGGTATTAGCTAAAGGAGGGATGTAGATGCACAGGTGGATTTGTTTATTTGCTGGAGTTTTAATGCTGGCAACGTGCGCATCTGCTTTGGCACAAACAGATCTGCTGGAAACTCATCCAGATTTAGAGCCGTTGGTCGATTTCCTTGGAGAGTCAGAGCTATCGATAATGGATCTAGTTGGATACAGAGCTGTTAAGGAAGCGATGAAGGAACTGAACTTCAGTAAAGGAGATCCAGGTATTCTGGCTCTTACCGACGCTGGATATGTCGCTAACATTGGAAACCACAGCACAGAGAGAGCTCTCAATGGCTTGATGATGACAGGTGGTTTCTCGAGTGGTAAGGGAAACTTGGTGAACGTGCATAGAGCATATAATAAACCTCTGTGGTTCGCTTTCTTTGATAAAGACACTGGCGATTGCATCTATCTCGAGGTGAATGGTAGCTATTTGGAGGAATGGCTCGAAAAGGAATCAGAAGGAGTTGCAAACCTATCAGCATTCTTGGAGGTCGATCCAGATATCTTATTCTCAAAGATATCCAGGGAGAATATAGATCCGGATGAGCTCATAACCAGAGAGGGAGCGGAGGCATGGCATCACAATTTTGAGGAAAAAACCTTTGGTGGAAACGAGTTCAGCATCATTACCATAAGCGCTGTCTGGAGCAGGGGGATGAGCAACGAACTCTTGAGAAGCGCTGAACTTCATAACCACATATGCCCTGGTCTCACAAGCGGTTATCTTATAGCGGAATACTTGAAGAGGCATTATCCATTAAAGGATGACGAGAAATGGGTCGTCTGGGCGGTTCCGCCATGGTGCAAGGATGATGCATTGCAACAGATACTGGATGCGACCGTTGGGAAGAGGTGCATGGCGGTCATGTACATACCAAAGAATATCAGCGATAAGCTACCAGAAAGTTACAAGGACATAGCGGGAATATACGTGAAGCTGGATAAGGATGGAAATGCAAGAGCAATAGTTTTAGGTTTCAACTGGAGCAAGGTCTGCTCTGATTGCAACATTTCCAGGAAGGATTTCAGGGATTTCAAAAGCTACAAGTGGTGGTGGGCGAGGTTGAGGGCTGATCTAATCCTTATGGAACATGAACCAGAGGATTACATCTCGGTGCTCATGGAAAAGGATCTCGGGAACCAGGGTTCTGTTAAGATGTTGAACGCAAGGTGGATGGCTGTCGGCGCAAATCCTTTGGTGGAGCTAGGTATCCTTGAAGAAACAAAAACACCTGTGAAGAAAACTCCATCGACCATTTCCATAGCTGTGATCGCCATAATTTTAACCGCTATATTACTTTACATCGCGAGAAGGAAGCATTAGGTGGTGGAGCTCAGACGAAAGCCAAGCCTGTTCATTGCCATTGAAACGAGCTTATCAAAGACGAAACCAGACAGGAATGTGGCTACCAAAACCAAGAGAGCGATATGGATCGGATTTGGCAGAAGAGATTTATGAGCCCAGAGGGCGAGCCAGTTTATGGTTAAGCATCCAACACTCGCTACCCCTCCATTGATCCTTTCAGTAACTAAACCCAGGAAGATGAATGATATCAATCCATACAATCCAAACCAGCTCGGATTTGTAATTCCATACCAGGGACCGCTCAGGAGCAGGAAGGATGAGATGAGCACCGCAGTGGTAACGCCATACCATCTGCCACACATGCGGTATGCGAGGGATATCCACAGCACATAAAGGGGACCGGATAAGATACCTAAGCCCAAGCAAGGTATTGAACTGATGTGCAGGTATCCGGCCAAACTTCCAGATGGAAATGCAATGGATAGAGCTACACTTATACCCGCAAATAGGAAAGCAAACCCCAGCTTGATACCTTCACCAAGGACATTTCCTACAGGTCTCATTCCTTTTCATCTCCTCCACGAATTTCCAATGGGATTCCAAGATACCATTAAGATCTAGACTCAGTGCATCTCCATACTGATAACCCATCTCACAGAGGAAACAGCAGGGACTCACTTTGCAATCCCACGATATGAAAATCGTGGTTAACGCAACCTTGCAGGGTCTGCTTCTTGGATCCGGGCAGTGAATCCTTATCCCGAATTTCTTCCCGGCTTTCCTTGCAGATATGCATGCTCTTGCTTCTTCTATGATCGAGGTTCTCTCAATCCTTGGATTGTGTAGAGCAAACAACCTGTGAAGGTTTACGTTGAATCCATTCCTTCCAGCGAACTCAACCAACCTGGGTATATCATTTAGATTATATCGGGTTATCGTGATGTCCATCCATGTTTCGATTTCAAGACCTTTCCTGCTCAATTCCCTCGAGAGCTTTTCCATCGCTTCCAGAACCTTCTTTTTTCCATCAATGGCAAAGATACCAACAGCTATGGAATCTACTCTACTTTCCAGCAATTCCTCCATCCTCTTTTCGAGAAGCGTACCATTCGTTATCAAGCTCGTCCTTATTCCCAAGCTCTTAGCATGATCTATCATTTCGAAGAGCTCTGGATGAAGGAAAGGCTCACCCCATCCGTGGAATGCGATCTCCTTGAAATCCTTCAGGGGAAGTTTTCTGAAATCCTCAAAATCGAGATAACCTATTCTCCTTTTGCTCGTCTTCCTCATGCAGATATCGCAATCCAAGTTACAATCGTTGGTTACCTCTAGCTGTAGGATATGAGGTCTAACTTCATGTTGAGCAATTCTCATTGCATCTTGCTATCTATGCATCTGATGCGCCTAATCGCATTGAAAAGGTTCAAACCTATGGCTCCGGCAATAGCAATAAAGGCAATCAGTTTGTTTGCGAGCAATGCTATGGTTGCCGAGCTCGTAGATACAGCGCTCGCCGTCGATGCGCTTATCGGGGCGCACATGGTAATTGCATCTCCTTTAGGTATTAAAAATTTTCTTTTTCGTAATACTATTTCTCTCCAACCAACCTTTTGATGTAACACTCCTTTCCATTTATTATCTCAACATCCCCCTTGCATTTTGGGCAGAATACCAAAGGAAAGAGATGATCGAGGTCATCAAGATAATCCACGCTCCCTACATATCCACATCTCTTACATCTAATCCTGCTCTTTACCACATCTATCTTCAATTCAGCATTTTTCAGGATACCTCTCTTGAGAACATCAAAGCAGAACCTTAACTGCTCTGGAGATAGCATGGTGAGCTCTCCAATACATATCTCTATCCTCTTGACTTCCTTTAATCCATGCTTGCTAGCCTCTCTCATGGCAATATCCACTATGGACTGCATGGTAGAAAATTCATGCATAGATATCACGGAATATCTTCAAAACTTCCCTTGCCTCTTCTTCTGGAATGACCTGTATCGCAAAGCCAACGTGAACTATAACCCAGTCCCCTTCCTTTGCATCAACTAGGGATAGATCAACCTCTCTTCTGGTTCCTCCTCCATAATCTACTACTCCCCTCTTGCCCTTTACTTCCACCAGTTTGCCTGGAATCGCAAGGCACATCTAAAGATACATCTGATGAGGGGATTTTTAATTTTCTATGAAGCTGTAGTAGATGCCCTGTCCAAAGGATACTCCTCCATCCCCACATGGAATCCTTTCGTTCTGATAAAAATCGAAACCCCTCTCCCTGATCAATCTGGATATTTCTGAAACGATAAAATCATTATATGCGCAACCCCCACTTATCCCTATGCTTTTGACCCCTTCCTCCTCCGCCTTCTCCAATGCGATCTCGGCCAGAGATAATGCCATGTACTTCTCCGCAGCATACGCCATATCTTCTCTCCTATACTTGCCAAGATTCTCAAAGAAATACTCGAAGATCTCCTTTACCTTTATCTCGTTTCCATGGATTAAAGGC
>JAGHAD010000117.1 GCA_021161685.1 Thermoplasmata archaeon
GATCTAGACGGTGGAAAAATGGAAAAGACAGACAAGATGATTGCTGTTGTCTGTGTTATCATAATAATTTTGGCAGGCATAGGAATTTGGCAGAGCCTCTCTTCTAGGCCAAGTGGAAAGAAAATAGAACTACCGAAAGGTTATCTGGTTACTTGGGAGAGGAAGATAGGTGCATTGCCAGACATTCAAGGAGAAGCTTTGGATAGAATCATATTCAGCGATGTACCTTATACTGTAAACGTTTCAATAGACAAAGATAATTTAGAAAATATAACTTTCACATTGATCTGGGAAGATGATCATACCTATGGTTTGTTTAGAAGAAAAGGTCTCGACAAACTTACCCTTGTTATTACGGACCCGGATGGAGTGGAGATATGCAATGATACAACAGAAGGCAATGCAACGGTAACGATAAAAACGAGCACGAATTTCGTGCCAACTATAACATATATAGAGGCCAACTCTTTAGAAGAGGCGGAGAGGAAATTGGAAGAAAATTATTCTCATAAGTGGAAAGATGAACCATTTAGGATATACGTTAGCGTAAAAGTTGGGGAACCTATATTCAGACCTTTGAAAAGGTTGAGAGATAAGGGAAACAACTTCACGATAAAGATAAGTTATACATACTATGAGCCAAGATTAGTTGAAGCATCATCTCATGAAGAGCTCGAGGAAATGTCGGCGCCATCGGTAAATGAGATCAAAGCCCTAGAGATGGTTTTCAAAATGGGTTGCGGAAGGGTCTAGGAAAGTTTAAAACGCAGTAGGGCAGCTACTCCTCCCAAACCTTCTAAAATTTTTCCAGCATCGTTCATGGAATTGATAATACAGAATTCTCCACCCATCTCTTTCGTCAACCTTAAAAACTTCTCTCCCTCCTCTGTTCTAGCAAAATTATCTAGTATTAAAAGTTCGGATACCGCCCCCTTTTCAAGAGCATCTAAAACTTCTTTCTTCCCATAGGTTACAGCCCCATCCTTGGAGATTTCCTCCAGAACCCTTTCTATCTTTCTCGTTTCCAACTGCACTCTATTAATTTTGCTCAACTTCTCAGCAACTCCACCTCTAAGAGCTTCGTATACTCCATTTATGCCAGCGCTCCCCGTGCCATGGACAAGAACTCTGTTAAATAAATCCCTTTCCCTTTCTTTACCATATGAGAGGAACCTATCCTTAGTAAAGCCAGGCCCAACTATCAGTAAAGGGGTTTTTTCATCAATTATATTTTTAAGGGCGCTCAGCACCTCACCAAAGTAACTTTTTTCATCATGCGAAGAAGGATAGAGTTTGCCAGAATGACCAGAAGATATCTCCGCAAAAATTTGTATACCTGAATTCCTGATAATACCGACAACCGCACTTTCATCATCAATGGATACAAAAGCTATATTTCCCTCTCCTCTGCTCCTTACTGCTTCCTTTAACCTTTCGATATCGCTCAAACCCCATTTATCCTTAACCACCGTAAGCTCGTTAAAATTTCCAGCTTTTACATTTATGGTGTGGTACGAACCGATATCCTGTGGCCCTTCTTCAATTATTCCATGTATCCTCAAACGATCCGAAAATTGATGAAATTCTACTTTTTCAACCCTGATTCCAAGAAACATAGGCTTTTTTTCCATTTTCTTGGATCTGAGTCTATCACTTTTCATTTCCGCAGTTCTAAAGGTCAATCCTTTAACAAGATCCCCTTTCTTTATGATGTTGTACAGATGCCACAGGTCATCCATGTTTTCAGGTACAAGTTTCACTACCCCTTTCTTGAAATCTTCATGTGTAATTTTCATAGGTGCACACCTTTTGTTTTCACTACAGATACATTTCCAGGAGGTAACAACTTCTGCACAACTTCAACTTTTACATTGAACTTTTCAGATAGATGCTTTGCCATTTCATTCTTGCCCCTCTCGCCCGGCTCCAGAATTACATACCTGTCACTCCTTCTCTCTATGGCGGTAACCGGGCCAGCCATTAGTTTTTTAACACCCTTTAAAATCACTTCACCTATTCCCATTTCCATTTTGCATCTCACGTAATTTCTCTTTCCCCTCACCACAAAAGATCCCTTTGGCAAATACTCTCCACTTTCTGGTGTTTTACTAACCTGATGTGGATAGACCCAGTACGATGTTATTTCCCCAAACTGCTTCCACGCTTTTGAATAAACGGCTGCAAACTCACAAGCCTCTTCCTTTGCTTTTTCAGTTATCTCTATCCTTTTTCCATCTATGTCCTTACTTTTAAGCACGCAGCACGGGGCTCCATGGATATCTGCGTGAACAAACAGATCATCATCATCCATATACTTCTTGACCACAATTTCATTGCTTTTTGCATCCCTACCGCCTATCACCAGATTTCCATCACTCAAAATGCACCATCTGAACTTTTCAAACCACCATGTCCTTTCCTTTTTTTCTTCCTTTTCTTCCTTTTCCACCCTTAGGTTTTCAAGCTCTTGCTTCGTCTTTTCGATTGCTATCTTTGCCCTTTCCGCTTTTTCCCTTAGTTTTTTACTAAGCTCATAGATGTCTTCTGCATTCTTTCCAAGGCTCTTTCTTATGTTCAACTTCAATATTCTTTCTTCTCCATCATCCTTGACCCTCACTAAAAGAATGCCCTTCTCAAGATCGATATCGTGAAATTTTTCCATCTTCCTCAGTTCTTTTAATCCCTCTTCTTTCTCTTTCAGTTTCATCACTTTTCTCGCCTTATCAAGCAAATCTTGTATGTCCTTGCAGTATATGTAAAGGAGATCTCCTTCCCTTTTCTTCCTTTCTGCTTCCTTTAAGAGATTTTTCATGCCTTCGATCTGCTGAGACAATCTTCTCTCCAAATTTTTCCTTACTTTTTCAATTTCAACCTCTTCCTTTTCCTCTTCTTGCTCCAGTAACGCCTCGAGAGCCGATAGCAGAGAATCCTTCTCTTCCGACTTATACTTCTCGTGTATCCCCAGCTTTATTGGCACAATTTCTTTACTTCCATCATCTAACGTTACAATCCTTGGAGAAATTTTTTTGCACCTGAATAAATCCAGAATCTCCTCAAGCGCAAGATAAAGCTTATCTATCTCCTCTTCGCTAAGCGAACGAGCTTTTTTGCTTTTATCAACACCTGATTTTAGACAAATTTCCTCAGCGTAGGTTCCTCCAAGGGAAAGGTCTATGGCGAGACATCTCACTACATCTCTATCGCTCCTCATTAAGATATCTTCAAATCCTTTCTTATCAAGTTCAAATGGATTGCATTGCTTTGGCGGGAACAGGTAAACCTCTTTTTGTTTCAAAATTCTGTGAGACCACTCCTGCCCCTTGAGAGGCATTATTATCCTTCCATCTTTATCTACAAGTACGATGTTACCATTTCTGAAAAGTTCTGCTATAAGCTTGTAAGGTTCTCTTCTTTTAACGATTTCAAATATTACTATCCTGTCAAAATCGTGCTGTTTTATTGAGTTTATCCTCCCGCCCTGCAGATATTTTCTTAGTACCATCGCGAAGTTGCTCGGTTTTTCTGGTCTCTCAAAATCTTTAGATGTAAGAAGTACAAAGCCCCCTTCCCTTATCAGGATGAACTTTTTCCCCTTTCCTCTCAGCTTTATGAGAATATCCCTCTTACTTATCTGATATATCTTATCGATGAATCTACCAAGTATCTCCTGCAATTCATTTACAATCGTATATATATCAAAGGATGAGAGAGGCTTCATCTCCAAATTAAGATTTCCCAATCTTTTTAAGAAGATTACCTATGTCGATCGATCTCACCAAACCAATGGGCTTCTTTCCATCGACAACTGGTAATCTAGAATGCCCGCTTTCTATCATTTTTCTCAAAGCATCGATTACATTATCTCCCTTGTTCACAAAAATCAAATCTTTGCCCATCACTTTCTTTAGCTTGGTGTTAATTTTTCTCTTCCTTCTCGCTTGGAGGGCGTCCATTTCGGTAAACACCCCGGTGAGAATACCTTCTCTGTTAATAACCCCCAAGAAATCCAAATCCCTTTCCTCCATTAACTTCTCCGCATCCTTCACAGCTTTTTCTTCATCAATGGTTTCCATTCTTCCCATTACACTATCAACTGGAAGATATTCTAACTGCATAAAAGGGGATTTAAATTTCAGACCATAGCTAAAAGCAGCCACCAGAATAACAATAAGAGGAATCATAGATATGCTAAAAGCTATGGTTAGATCGAGATGCGACCCCTTTGATAGAAAGAGTAACAAAGATACGACTGCGGTTATGTATGCTATAGATCCAAGCGTTATGAGGATTAAATCTTTCTTTTTATTCATGGCTAATAATTACAAACCTACAATAAAAACATTCTGTCAGAAGTAGAGTTTTTCCCTCTCGAACTTCAATCCATACCTATCACATGTTCTTTTTATCTGCTCAAAAATAAAAGGGTAGTAGTTTTTATCATCAAATAACCTTTTCTTAAACAACTTGAGCAATTCCCTTTCATTTTCAAGGGCTCTCTCTATCGATTCCCATACCCCTTCTTTCAAATGCAAATCATCGACAATAACTATCCCCACGCCAGCATCGGCTAGCCTAGCTACAAATTCCTCAACATCCTCTTCTTCGATCGTTGGATAGAGAGGTCCGAGGAAAGCATAGGTTTTTAATTTCTTGCTGAGCTCCTTTAACGCAAAAAACCTCCTCTCAATTGGAGGAGCATTTGGCTCAAGCAGTTTTCTCTCATCATCCATCATCGTAGATATAGTTATTCCAACTTCCGCATCCTTAAACCTCTCTATCAGCTCAACATCCCTTAGTATAAGATCCGATTTGGTCTGCAGGCTTATTGGAAAATCTTTTTTTAGCAATTCTTGCAAACAGTAACGAGTTAGCTTGTATTTCTTCTCCACGTATTGATAAGGATCTGTAACGGTAGATATGCCAACAACCCCTTTTTTCTTCTTCCTTAATTCTTTGGAGAGAACGGTTGGAATATTGATTCTAACTTCTACCCATGATCCCCACTCATCTCTTGGCAAGTGAAGTACGGATGGAACGTAGCAATACCTGCATGCATGGCTGCAGCCTTTATAGGGGTTAAGGCTATAATCTATCCCAGAGAGGGCAGATGGAGAGAGTGCGCTTTTGCAATAAACCTCTTTGATTTTCATTTGAAATCCTCTATTCTCCTCTGAGTTAACGCATCCTTAAGTAATGCACTGTTCCTTATCCATCTTTCAAGAGGGATGTCCATGGTTTTTCTTATGCTTTCAAGTGCTTCTTCAAGTGTGTCGAACTTTTCATATTCCCTTTTCAATGCAGACCTAACGCTTTCCCTAACATTCCAAACCCCAACTGGCAGTATATAGCCTGGATGAGCTTCTCTCAGCACAATAACCCCCGCCTGCTTTCTTTCTCTGTTTAAAGCTTCATTGATAGCAAGCCTTGCGGCGTAATAGCAACCCCCTATTTCGGCGTATGTCTTTCTTCCTTCATAGAATTCATAGCTGTTGTACATCGAAATGTCATATCCATATGGGTTCCATGTTGTTTTTGGATACCACGCCTCTATGAGCTCGTACCTCCAGCTCGTTGGCATCATTAAAATAACCCATCTGTTATCAAATCTCTCGAACTTATAAACCCTATACTCATTAATGATTGGATTCTCCTTTGTACGTTCTCTTAGCTCTGCACTTATGATCGAATCGACGGCAGTTATGCTCCATCTTGTGGGAACAAATTTCCTGTGTTTCTTTTCACCGAATGCACCAACACTAAAGGCTTTCTGTATACTGCTCACGAGAACTCCTTTTTTGTAAAGCTCTAAAATCGCATCCCTCGCTTTTAAATCGGTATCATAAAACGCCTTCTCTATATTTGGTTCATACTTTGTGTTCCCTATTTCGAGTTCCTTTATCGGAGCGGTTGGGCCGTGAGGCTGAGCATGGTCATAGAAACTTATCTTTCCGGATGGTTTTTTCTCAAACTGCACTTCAGAATCTACGGGGTATTTAGAAAGAGCGAGCTCCCTCGTGTATTCTACTATCTTATTGGAGGAGTCAACATCATGAACATCAACGATGTATCTTCCCCTCACCAAATGTGATCTGAAATCAACGAATCTGTCTATAGTTATATCATTCCATTTCTCTGGGGTGTCGATAAATGAGGTATCTCCAAGGATAGGTGGAACGAGCGGACCAATTGCAACCTTTGGATAACCTATCCTGCCGACAAACACGCTTGGAGGAGAGGAACCTTCCAGTGCCAAAGAATTAATTTTTGTACTCACCTTTGCTTGGAAAGAAAGTCTAACCAGGATTGGACAACGATCCTTTCCACAGAGTAATTTTGTACCTCTACATATTAAGCATGGGCTCACTTTGGTTTTTTCTTGGCGAAACAGTTTTTTCTGGTAGATCTTCCGGCGCACATACACCATTATTCCTTGAAGAATTAATAGTTTGTGGCATATTCAAATCGTTTTAAAGTCGCACCTCGGCAAGGAAAACACTTAAATCCTAAAAGTTAAATCTAATCGTGATGATGAGCGAGCCCTCTCTGAGCCCCATGCTATGATGAGGATCTTGAGTTCTGATGAGGAGAAAGATGTATCATGGCTAAGATAACAAAGATAGAAAAGAGAGATGGAAGAATCGTAGATTTTGATCAGGAAAAGATAACCAACGCCATATTCAAAGCTGCCCTTGCAGTCGGTGGTAGAGATAGAGAAAGAGCGAAGTTCTTGTCTGATCAAGTTGTTAAAGAGTTAGAAAGGAAGTTTGGAAAAAGAAAGATACCAACCGTTGAGGAAATACAGGATATAGTGGAGAAAGTGCTCATAGAGCACGGACACGCAAAGACGGCAAAGGCTTACATTCTGTACAGGCAAAAAAAGGCTGAGATAAGAGAAGAGAAGAAAAGGATACTGAACAAGGATAGATTGGACGATATAGATAAAAGGTTGAGCGTAAACGCCCTGAGGGTATTAGCATATCGCTACTTAATAAGAGATGAAGAAGGTAACATCATAGAATCTCCAAGAGAGCTATTTCAAAGAGTAGCAATAACCATGGTTCTTCCAGAGATACTCTACGATGATAGAGTTTACAGCAGAGAAGGGAAATATAAGCCGCACATTACCGTAACATCCTATCTCAGCAACCTTGATGCGCTCGACAAAAAAATAAGAATTGGAAAATACGTCTTAACGAAATGGCACCTAGAGAGGTTTATTGCCGCATACGAAGAGCTTGCAAATGAAGGCAAAATGAAAGTTGGTTTCGATGAACTCATTGCCATGATAAAGAGCGGTGCCTTCGACGATTACGAAAAGCTAGCAAATCGATATTTCGACTTGATGGTAAATCAGGTTTTTCTTCCCAATACGCCAACTTTGGTTAATGCTGGAAGAAAACTTGGTATGCTATCTGCCTGCTTCACCCTTGATGTGGAGGATAGCATAGATTCCATAATGGAAACAGCCAAGGAAGTAGCGCTTATACAAAAGGCAGGCGGTGGAACCGGAATAAACTTCTCTAAAATAAGACCTGAAGGAGATGTGGTTAGATCCACGATGGGAAAGGCATCCGGTCCAGTTTCATTTATGAAGATGATAGATGCGGTATCAGAAGTTGTGAAGCAAGGTGGAGTGAGAAGAGGAGCAAACATGGGTATTTTAGAAATATGGCATCCAGATATAGAGAAGTTCATCTCTGCGAAGGAAAAGGAAGGCATACTTGAAAATTTCAACATATCCGTTGGTATATGGGAAGATTTCTGGGAATATCTGGCTAACAATGCAAATTATCCCCTAATTAATCCAAGAACAAAGAAAGTGTGGAAGGAGGTAAATGCAAATACCCTTTTTCATTCCATGGCTTACCACGCATGGCTATCTGCGGATCCCGGGGTTGTATTCTTTGACAATATAAACAAGAGGAATGTATTAATCGGAGCCAGAAATGGCCCAGTAAGGGTTACCAACCCGTGTGGCGAGGAACCACTTTACCCATATGAATCCTGTAACCTGGCAAGCATAAATGTAGATAAATTTGTCAAGAAAGAGGAGCATGGATTAACATTTGATTGGGAAAAATTCAGAGAAGTGGTGCACCTAGAGGTGAGAGCTCTTGATAATCTGATAACGATCAATAACTATCCAATAAAAGCCATAGATAGAGCAACCAAAGAAACAAGAAGAATAGGTCTTGGAATAATGGGGCTTGCTGACTTGCTTTTCGAGCTTGGCATCAGGTACAATTCAAAAGAGGGTTTTGAGTTCATGGGGAAACTGGCAGAGCACCTAACATACTATGCATATGAAGAGTCTATCAAACTAGCGCAAGAAAGAGGATCATTTCCGCTTTTCAACCTCAGCGATTACAAAGAAGGCAAAATGCCCATAGATCTGTACTATCATAGGGAGCTGTGGACGCTTGATTGGGATAAACTTGTGAGCGATATAGTGGAGAAAGGTCTGAGGAATGCGATGGTAACCACGATGGCTCCGACTGGCTCGATATCAATGATAGCAGACACAAGTAACGGAATAGAACCCGTTTTCGCTCTCGTTTATGAGAAAAAAGTGACCGCCGGCTCCTTCTTTTATATCGATAAGGTGCTTGAGAAAAAATTGAAGGAGAAGGGAATCTACAGTGAAGAGATAATCAAAAGGATATCAGAGAATTACGGTAGCGTGCAGGGCTTAGAGGAAATACCGGACGATATAAAGAATGTCTTTGTAACAGCCTATGATATCCATTGGTTGGATCACTTAGTTGCTCAAGCAGTTATACAGAGGGCAACAACGGATTCGATATCGAAGACAATAAACATGCCAAATGATGCAAGCGTAGAAGATGTTAAGCAAGCTTTCTTGATAGCGCATGCCCTTGGATGCAAAGGAGTAACAGTTTACAGGGATGGATCTAAGAGAAGACAGGTTTTAAGCGTTCCTACTGGAAAAAGGAGGAGAATCAAAGCCAAACCCTCAGAATATGCAATCAACCTGTTGAAGAAAATATTGGAAAACAACAGATGGATGGAGAAATTTATTCGCATACGGGAGGAAAAGAAAGGAGTGGAGATAAAGCCTCCTGTTGTACCAGCTGAGGAGAGTTTAGAGATAGAGAGAATTCCCATCAGGAGGGAAGATATAGAGAAGTGTCCAATTTGTGGTAGCGTGTATCTCGTTCATGAGGGTAAATGTTTGGTTTGTAAGGAGTGTGGATGGAACGAATGCGTGGTGGGATAGGAAGGATAATAGTTTATACCGGAAATGGGCAAGGGAAAACGACAGCTTCTTTGGGCATTGCTCTAAGATCCATAGCCCATAACAAGAAGGTTGTGGTTATACAGTTCATGAAAGGAAGAAAGGACATTGGAGAATTTCTTGCTAGGAAATTTCTCCCGAATTACGAGATCCACCAGTTTGGAAGAGAAGGTTTTGTTGATCTGTCGAAACCATCTGAAGAAGACAAACTACTCGCAAAAAAAGCTATGTCGTTTGCAATCGAAAAGTTAAGGGAAAAACCCTACCTGATGATACTGGATGAAATAAACCTCGCCATGCACATCGGTTTGATATCCACTAAAGAAGTTTTAAAGCTCATCGATCTTAAACCACCTGAAACAAACCTTATCCTAACGGGAAGGAATGCAGGCAGAGAAATAATAGAGAGGGCAGATGTGGTTACTGAGATGAGAGATATCAAACGAGCCAAAATAGAGGCAAGGGAGGGAATAGAATATTAGCGTGAAAAAGTATGATCTCGCCATCGTAGGTGCAGGTCCCGCTGGTTGCACCGCAGCTGTATATGCGGGTCGATCCGGAATAGAAACAATCATTTTTGACAAGGGAGCGGGAGGAGGATTGCTATCTATTGCTCCAAAGGTGGAGAACTTCCCTGGATTTACAGAGATAGCTGGAGCAGAACTCGCTACCAGAATGGTAGAGCAAGCAAAGCGATATGCCGTTTTCCATCCAAATGAAGAGGTTAAGGATGTGAAGAAAGAGGGAGATAAATTCGTGCTATCTACTACTAATGGAGATTATGAGACTAAAGCCCTTATCTTATGTACAGGTTCTTTACATAGAAAGCTGAACGTAGAAGGAGAAAAAGAATTTCTTGGAAAAGGTGTTAGCTATTGCGCAACTTGTGATGGTTTTTTCTTCAAGGATAAAAAGGTTGCGGTTGTTGGAGGGGGTAGCTCGGCTTTGATAGAGGCAATTTACCTTAAACAGATTGGATGCAAGGAAGTTTACGTTGTTCACAGGAGAGAAGTTCTAAGGGGAGAAAAAATACTTCAGGATGAAGCAAGGAAGATTGGGATCAGGTTCTTATTAAACAAGGTGGTGGAGAAATTAGAAGGTGAGGAACTTTTAGAAAAGATAACTTTAAGAGATGTTACCACTGGAAAAAGAGAGCATCTAGAGATAGATGGGCTTTTCGTGTCAATAGGTGTTGAGCCAGAGAACAGTCTAGCAAAAAATCTTGGAATAAAACTCGATGAAAGGGGTTACATTTTAACTGATGAGAAGCAGAGGACGAACATAGAGGGAGTATACGCTGCTGGAGATGTTACTGGTAAGCTGAGGCAGCTAGTTGAAGCATGTGCAGAGGGAGCAAAGGCAGGGCTTAGTTGTGCAGAATTCTTGGGAAGAGGATATCCGTATCTATAATATTTTCCACACCCTTTCTTTGCATTCCTCGCTATTGCCATTTACATCGTATGCTATAACCTTGATGACGTGCTTTGATATTAAACCAAAGCATTCCTCCCACCTCCATTTATATGGAGGTTCTTTATCTGAAAACTTTAGCTGATCATCTATAAAGAAATCAACACGATCTATACCAAGGCCATCTGTTATCACTTCTGCTTCGATCTCAACAACTCCTATGACAACTGGCATAAAGAAAGGTAACTTTATCGCATCCCACATGTAGATTCCTCTCTTGGGCTTAACTATCTCGACTTCTGGAACTTTTTTGCTTTCTACAGAGAAATAGACGGTAAAGGTTCTGTTCCCACCATTTGATAGTAAATGTATCGTACCATTATAATTTCCATTTGCAAGACCAGTGGTGTTGACCATTATCTTTACATCTTCCCATCCTCCGCCTTCGATGGATCCATTCCTTGGGATTACTTCTAGCCATGGAAGATCTTCCTTTGCCATCCATTTCAGGTGGCTAGAACCCAAGTTCCATATCCTAACAGATGTATTGCAAATCTCTCCAACATCTAGATTTCCAAGTACGCAATAATCTTTGTAGATTTCTAGCTTTGGAGGAGGATACACCGTCATGTTCGGATCTCCAACGAACTTAACTGCAGGTGATATGGTCGGATAGTAAGATGTAGCTAAGAGAAAAGCATCCTTTATGGTAAAACCTTCATCCATTTTTTCAAACATGTACTCCTGCCATTGTAAAGCATAGACCCATCCCCTACATTCTTCCATATGATCATAGCCAACAGTTACCGTATAGTTCAATTCTCCTTTTCTGAAGGCATATGAAAATGTTCCAGGTCCAGTTTCCGTCATTCCATGACAGCTTCCAATGAAGGCGAACCACATCGGAGGTCTATTTGCCATATCCATGCTCGCCATCATGGAAGAATAAAAGCTTCCCGCTCTGTCTGCCTGAAAGTAGTAAGAATCTCCATGTGCAATTTCATAAAAGAATTTGACTTCAGGATCTCTCACATTTATGGAGATCTCTCCTGGTGAAGGTAGGGATATACTAACGGTTGAGTTGCACCATTTTTTGAACCACTTGTCTGCGCTTTTTCTAAAACCAATCCATGGATCTGGAGAATCCGGAGAGTTGTAA
>JAGHAD010000040.1 GCA_021161685.1 Thermoplasmata archaeon
CATATCCAACCTGGATCGTAGAGCCATTCTCAACGAGTTTGGATACATATTTTCCTATCCTTTTACAAACCTCATCACTCGGAGAAGATTCATAGGTGAGGAGTTTTTCATCGTGATGAATGATATAATCAACATCCTCTATATGGATGAAAGAATCTCCATGAACCCTTGGCATGTGCTTATTAACCTGAGCAATAACCAGGTCTGCACTTTCTGCGGCCGATTTCACGACATCAACGCTTATGCCATAACTCATGTAACCATGCTCATCTGGCATGCTGAGCTGAATTAGGGCAACATCTATGGGTATGATTCTGTTCCTGAAGAGGTATGGAACCTGAGACAGAAAGATTGGGGTATAATCTGCAAGACCTTTATTCACGGCATCTCTGGTGTTACTTCCTATAAAGAAGGCGTTGTGCCTGAAATTTCTCTTGAATTTCTGATCCGTATAAGGGGCGACGCCCAGCGTCCATATATGGAGAACTTCTGCATCAAAGAATGCTTTTGGAAATTTCTGAACGAATTCAATTAACTTCTCCACGAGATAAACTGGTTCTCCACACCCAGTGCCTATGAATATTCTGTCTCCCCTGTGTATCTCCTTGAAGGCTTTTTCGGGCTCCACAAATTTATCTGGATATAACTTTTTGAATTTGTTGAGAGACTCTGTCGAGAATCCTCCCATGACCATAGGCTGTATCCATAGAAAGCTTATATAATGTTCGATAACTCTTGGATAGATGAATGTGTGTAGATTATCCCGAGAAATATATTGAGCACATAAAACTCAAGGATGGTTTAGAGGTATTACTTAGACCTATAAAGCCAGATGATGAAGACATGATGCTCGAACTTTTCAATACCTTTTCGGAGAGGACAATAAGATTCAGGTTTTTCATACCCATAAGGAAGATGAGCAGAGAAGATATAAAAAGATACTGCAACATAGATTACAGAAATGAGATGGCGATTGTAGCAGAGATAAAGGAAAATGGAAGGAAAAGATTGATAGGCGTTGCCAGATTGATAAGAGATGAAGATGATAAAGATAAGGCAGAATTTGCTGTGGTGGTTGGAGACCCATGGCAGAACAGAGGACTCGGAAGGAAACTAACCGAGTATATAATACGGGTTGCGAGGGATATGGGAATAAAGGAACTTTACAGCAGGGTCATGAAAGACAACATCGTTTCTCTGAAACTGAGCAGGGAGTTTGGTTTCGAGAGGGAGGATGCTGGCATAGAGTATCTGATAAGAAAGAAGATTTGATTGTTAATCGTTAGGTCTTTACCAAACGTTTTCTGAATCTTTATGAATAAAAGCTGTATAACAAAAAGCATGAAACTCTTTAAGGTTGGTATAATAACTGCGATTATAGTAGCCAGTGCATGTACCGTTTGCATTCTTACAGGTCTAAACGTAGATGTCAGACGATCGAGTCCTGAAGATAATAATTTGCCTCCAATTGCAGAGAATTTAAATGCAGTTGATGCGGTGAATGGATTTGCTTTCAAAATTTATAGAGAAATGTTCAAAGATTTTGGCGAAGACGACCTTTTCATCTCTCCATATAGCATATTCACAGCCATGGCAATGACCTATGAAGGGGCAAAAGGAAAAACTGCCGAAGAAATGAAGGAAGTTTTATGCATAGAGCAGGATAATGAGAGTTTTCATCTGTATGTTAAAAGCCTGTACGATCTTTTCAACAAAAATGGCATAAGTACCGCAAATGCGCTATGGCCGAGGATAGGTTTACAGTTATTGCAAGATTATGTCGATGTGATAAAAACATATTATGGCGGGGACATTAAACCAATAGACTATTCAGATCCAGCAAGAGCATCTGGGATCATAAACGATTGGATAGAGAATCAAACTAGAGGAAGAATAAAAGATATGATACCCCAAGATGCAATAGATCCGGTGTACACGACTTTAATACTCACAAACGCAATTTACTTCAAGGGGATATGGAAAATCAAATTCGATGAGAAAAACACAACGAACAGGAGTTTCACAACTCAAGACAAAAAAACCGTTCAAGTTCCAACCATGTGTCTAAAGGGAGTTTACTTCAATTATACCGAAAATGAATGGATGCAGGCTTTAGAATTACCGTACAGAGACTGCAACCTGTCCATGCTGATTATCCTTCCAAAGAAAGGTTATGACCTATCCCATACAATAAATCAACTGAATGAAAATTTCTTTTCAAACCTCACCAAATCCATGTCTGAATGTAAGGTAAATGTTTACCTTCCAAAATTCGAGATAAAGACACCAACCTATGGTCTGAAGAAATATCTAAAAAATCTTGGGATGCTTAATGCCTTTACCCCTTCTGCCAATTTCAGTGGAATTGCGCGCGATGTTGGATGGATAGATGAGGTTTTGCACAAGGCTTTTGTAAAGGTCGATGAAGAAGGCACGGAGGCTGCTGCAGCAACGGCAGTAGTAATGATGAAAACAAGTATAGATTCAGAACAGGTGAGGGTATTCGATTGCGATCATCCATTTATGTTTTTCATTTTCCATAAGGATACCGGAACGATCCTGTTCATGGGATGCGTTAATGATCCAACTGATAGCTAATATTTTATAAGTTTTGAGAACCTGTAAAGGTCTACCTTTATTCTCTCCAGCCTCTTCTCATGGAAGAAAAAAATGGCTGGTATCTCAAATTGCATTGAAGAGATGATCTGTGGAGAGAAACCTCTATCCTCTGAAAATCTCCTCAAAAAACCCCTCACTTCCTCCTTCGAGATATGTATAGAGTACACAACCCGAGCTATCTCAAAAGCTTTTTCTAAGAAAGCTCTGTCGGCATGTTCCCTCTGGCAACCAAATGGTGGATTCATGATAACTGTATCTACCTTTTTGTTGAATTCGCTTATATCTTGCACAAGGAAAATGATGTTTTCGATGTTGAGTTTCTCTGCATTCTTTCTTGCTATATCCAATGCATCCTCGTCAATCTCTAGAGCATAGACCTTTCTCGCACCAAGCAGAGAAGCCCCTATGGAGATTATCCCTGTTCCGGCACCCAGATCTGCTATAACCTTATCAGTGATGTTTCCATCGTTTAAAGCGATCCAGAGGAGCTCCGCCGCAACATCTCCAGGGGTCCTGTACTGCTCCAAGTGTACCTTTGGTTTTTTAAAGCTTTCGAGTTTGGATAGTAATTTTGCGAGCTGTTTTTTTCTTATTTTTTCCATAGTTCATTGAGCTTGCTTTTACAACTCTCACATAAATAAGAAGGCTTTTGCTTCGCATCCTTCACAGAATTTGAAAATCGCATTACGCAGTAATTTCTACAGTGCTGTAAGCCGAGGACGTGCCCGACTTCGTGAATAACTTCCTTTTTAACAAGTTCATCTGAGTCCAACCTGTAAGTAGAAAGAATCGCTCCTCGGTACGGCAGTGCGCATCCAAAAACAAAATTCATTCCCTCTACATACAAATCCTCGTTCACTATCCAGAGGAAGAGATTTTTTAGCTTCGTGAGCTCAAGGAGGAGAGCGCTCGCATTGTACTGTTCTCTAGAGGAATCAAATCCTATACCATCTATTTCCTTTTTACCCGCAATCCTCGCTTTTAAAAACTCTCCATATGCATTATCTATTGCCATTTTTGCAATGTTCGCATCATTAATTTCCTGATAAAATATATCCATTATCATTTTCTCCCCCAACTTTCCACCGATTCCAGCAATAAATTCTCGCTCTCTTCCAAAACCTCTTCATCAACGTTGCCAAAGGACGATCTGGCTATAGAGAGGGGTATCCTTCTTATGTAGTCTCCCATTCTCAGGTCTCTCCTTAACTTGGTAGACTGGTACGTCTCCACTATCTTAGAAGCTTTTTCGATGTACTTATCTATCCTCTCCTCGGAAACATCGATCTTTGGCTCATGCATCTTAGCCATCCTTACCCACTGATCGTAGTATGCCGGCTTCTTTCTTATCTCAGCTTCTCCATAAAATTTCTCCTTGAAGAGTGCCTTCCTTTCGTCCTCGCTTATGTTTTCTGTCTTCACAACCAGGGCAAACCTGCTAACTAGTAATGGAGGAAGCGGTATTTCATCGAGTGGATTTCCTTTGAAAACTCCTTTTGCTGGGTTTGCGAGAGCTATCATGATAAACCTGCTTTCGATTTCGGTATGCAATTTAGATGAATGAACACTGCATCTCCCGTTTGAGAGTAATTCATAACAATATTCTATATCGCTTTCAGGTATTTTGTCGAACTCATCAACTATTACTATTTTCCCATTAGCGTGGGGCAAAGCGCCAAGGTCACCAGTACCAAGATGACAGACCAATCCAGCCCTTGTTGTGTTTGCTCCTATCGTAGTTATATCCTTAAAAGAGCTTTCTATGATTTCCTTTGCCAACGTTTTGCTACTTCCCGGTTCTCCAATTATCAATGTGTGTACCGGTTCTTCAAATGTGGAAAAAAGGCTGACGGTAAGAGCTTTCTTCATGATTTCATTCCCTTTTATTTCTCTGAAAACATTTTTCCAGAATCCCTCGAATCCTCTACTCTTTGCAAACCTCAGAATTTCTTCTGATGGTAGCAGAATGCCTTCCTTTTTTCTTTCTTCCTCCTTCCTGTGTTCAAGCAAGTCCTTCTGTATTTTTGCGCTCTCAAGTATACGCAAGAAGGCTGGAGTTTTCTTAAATATGGTTATCGTATTTCCTCTTTCCGAGACAGAGACACTCCCTGGATGAACATCATACACACCAAGGACAGATAAAACAGATTTCTTTATGGCTTCATCAATTTCTCTCAACTTAACTCTAATTTCCCTATCATCGAATTCTATCTCTTCTATATTTCTTCCAGCAAGTATATTTCTTGCTCTCCTTATGAGATGTTCTCCTTTGCTCTTTCCCATACCAAGCTGGCTTGGCGTGAGGAGGGCTATCTGTTTTATCCTGGTTATGCCCATCGATTCTAGCTTTTTCCTGTCGGATGGGGTCACTCCAAGCACATCAAGGTCATCGCTCATCATACCAATTCAATGCCATCCATGATAAATACTTTTCTAGCAAAAGTTTATACTGGAAGGGATGGAATGGATAGAAAAAATCAGGAAAATCGATCTGAGGAGAAGGATAAAGATAATGAACTTCTGTGGGACTCATGAGCATGAAATAAACAGGTATGGAATAAGGTCTGTTCTCCCAAGATGGATAGAACTAATAGCCGGCCCAGGCTGTCCGGTCTGCGTTTGTGGGGAGGGGGAGATAAGAGCTGCGATAAGCCTTGCAAATCAAGGGATTTGTATCTTAACCTATGGAGACATGATGAGGGTTCCCGTAAGGATGGAAAGGGAAGTCACTTCCTTGGAAAAGGCTAGATCGAGGGGTGCGAAGGTAAAGATAGTAACATCTCCACTTGACGCTTTGAATATCGCAAGGGAAAAGAGAGAGAATTTTGTCTTCTTTTCCGTTGGATTCGAAACAACAACCGCTCCACTAGCTGGTCTGCTTGAAAATGATTTGCCTGAGAACCTCAAGATTTTAACTGCTCACAAGCTAACTCCGCCAGCCCTCGATTTGCTTATAAAAGAGGAAGAGGTGGAGTTAGATGGCATCATAGCTCCTGGACACGTATCAACCATAACTGGATCTGACGCATGGAAGAGGTTTGCGGATTATGGAATTCCAATTGTTGTTGCCGGATTCACTCCAGAACAGATCTTGGAAGCTGTATACCGACTGGCTTTGCAGATAAAGAATGGGGAATCAAGGCTAGAGAATGTGTATAAAGGTATAGTTACCGAGAGCGGGAATGAGAAAGCGAAGGAAATGATCGATAAACATTTCTATGTTGATGATGCATGGTGGAGGGGGATTGGAAGGATAGAAGATTCTGGATTCTACCTTAAGGATAAAGATGTGGATGCCAGGTATTTTTATGATATAGAGATTGAAAACGAAGAGGGAGATCTGCTTCCGGGATGCTCGTGCAGGGACATCGTTCTGGGTAAAAAATTACCAAAGGACTGTCCTCTGTTCGGAAAGGTATGCACTCCAGATGATCCGAAAGGTCCTTGCATGGTCTCTTCAGAAGGAGCTTGCTCAGCTTGGTATAGATACATGAGGGTGAGCTGATGGGGAAGCTAATAAGGGTGAGAGGTCTCGTTCAGGGTATAGGATTCAGACCTTTCATCTACAGATTGGCAACCAAAAACAACCTTAAAGGGTATGTGAAAAATCTCGGCGATGGAACGGTTGAGATCTATATCGAGGGTAGAGAGATGGTAGGTTTTCTTAGAGAAATAAAGAGAGCTCCTCTATCGGAGATAGAAGATATGGAAATAATTGATGTAAGAGACATCGGTTACAAAGATTTTGTCATAGAGAGAAGCGAAGAAAAAAGGAAAGAAGTTCCGTTTGTTCCTCCAGATATAGCGATATGTGGGGATTGTCTGAAAGAGATGTATGATGAAAACAACAGGAGGTTCCTCTATTTTTTCATCACCTGCACCCATTGCGGGCCAAGATACACGATAATAAGAAAGCTACCATACGATAGGGAGAACACCACCATGGACAAGTTTGAAATGTGCGCCGACTGCGAGAGAGAATACAGAGATCCTTTGGATAGGAGATACCATGCTCAAACCGTTGCATGCGCAAGATGCGGTCCATCTATCGTTTTGATCAAGGATGGGAAGGTCTTAAGAAAAGGGAGTGATGCCATAAGGTTTGCAGGGAAAGAGCTCAGCCGTGGAAGGATCGTTGCCATCAAGGGAATAGGGGGATTCCATCTCTCCGTGGATGCAGATAATAACGAGGCGGTACTCAGGTTGAGGGAGATCTACAACAGACCCGCTCAACCCTTTGCGGTTATGGTAAGAGATTTAAAAACAGCTAAAGAAATAGCTTACATTGGAGATCTCGAAGAGAAGCTGTTAACATCTTCAGCCAGACCGATCGTCGTGGTGAGGAAGAAAGGAGAAACTCTTTCCAAGTACATTGCTCCGGGTTTGCACAGCATTGGCATTATGCTACCATACACTGGTTTGCACTATCTCCTTTTTGACCATTTTGATGGAAAAGCTTTGGTTATGACATCTGCAAATGAGCCAGGGGAACCGATGATCAAGGATGAAAAGGATATTGGAAGGATCAAGGCGGATTACTTTCTCGTCCATGATAGGGAGATATACCAGAGGTGCGACGATTCGGTGATAAGAGTGGTTAATGGGAAAGCAAGTTTTCTGAGGAGATCCAGAGGCTATGTTCCCTTACCGATAGAGCTCGATAGAGATTTTAAGGAAGATGTTTTGGCTCTGGGTCCAGAGATAGATGTCAGCATATGCCTTTTCACAAAGCGTAAGGCAATCCCATCTCAATACATAGGCAATACATCAAACTACGATACCTTGAATTATCTTCTGGACACATTTCATCACATGAAGCATCTGTTCAACGTTGAGCCTTCAATCATAGCATGTGATCTCAATCCAGCTTTCGAGACATCCAGATTGGCTAGGGAGCTAGCTGAAAATATGGGAGGAGATTTAATAGAGGTACAGCACCACTTCGCCCATGCCTTTTCTCTGATTGGAGAACATAGATTGGATGAGATGATATGCATAGCGATAGATGGATATGGATATGGTCTCGATGGTAACGCATGGGGCGGAGAGATAGTGTACGCTGGAGAAGAGGCAAAGAGACTGGCTCACTTAGAGTACTTTCCGTTAATAGGCGGAGATAAAGCAACATACTATCCTCTGAGGATAGTTGCGGGGATACTTGGCAGAAAGGCAGAAGACTGGCTCATCGAAAGGAAAGACGGATTTCCTTATGGGGAGAAAGAGATAGACGTGGTGCTTAAACAGAGAGCAGATATCCTCACATCCTCCTGCGGCAGGTTTCTCGATGGAGTATCAGCCCTGCTGGATATCTGTTATTACAGAAGTTATGAGGGAGAACCTGCAATGAAATTAGAGTCTTTTGCATCCAGAGGTAAAGATGTGATTGAGGTTGAGCCTTTAATCCATGGAAACGAGATAAAGGTAAAGGAGATCTTCGAGTATTTCTTTGAAAACCTTGGCAAGTATAGGAGAGAAGATATGGCATATGCAGCAGAGAAGTACATGGCATTATCCTTGGCTGAGATCGCATTGGAGAAGGCGGAGGAGGAAGGGGTCAAAAGCATAGGGATAAGCGGGGGTTGCGCCTATAATGATTTTATCGTTTCCGAAATATCTAGATTGATCAGGAAGAGGGGTTTCGATTTTTATCAGAACGAAAAGGTTCCATGTGGGGATGGAGGTGTATCGTTTGGACAGGGCATCTACTACAGCTTCATGGAGTCCTGTTAGTTTATTGTTTGGTGAGATGAAAAGGGCGTCTATCCGAGAATTTTGTTTCATCCAGCTAAATAATTTATATAGTATTGCGTGCTATTTCCATCATCTCGAAAAGGTTAAAATTAAGGAGGTCAATATTTTTCTCAACAAGGCGAGAAAATGCTGACTTCAGAAGAGGTGTTGAGGAAAATAGAAGAAAATAG
>JAGHAD010000115.1 GCA_021161685.1 Thermoplasmata archaeon
ACGATAGATTTTTCTTTTAGCAAATCTCTTAACAATTGCACCCCATTCCCCTCCATTGGATATCACCCCGAGCAAGAGGAATGGGGTGCAATTATTTTTATTCTTTCAGGCTAATGTTGACAGCACCTATCATGGACAGAAAGTTTTATATTCAACAGGTTTTATGTGAGTTGGAAGGGGTAGTGAAAGATGGTGGAAAGGGAAGTACTACTAAAGGTAGCGGAGGCTTTCCAGCAAGATGTGGGTTATGGAAGAGCGAGGCTTGACACCGAAACCAGGATAGAACTTGATCTCTCCATAGGAGATATAGTTGAGATAAGAGGAGGAAAGACCACCGCAGCTACAGTTTGGAGAGCTCATCCAAACGATGAAGGAAAGAAGATAATAAGGATCGACAATTTGACCAGAAAAAATGCAAAGGTATCCATAGGAGATTCCGTAAGGGTAAGAAAGGCTGAAGTTAGGGAAGCTACAGAAGTTGTTCTTGCCCCACTAATATCGGAGGGGCAGCAGGTTAGATTTGGTGTTGGGATAGAGAACTTAGTGAGAAAAGGCTTATTGAGGAGACCCATAGTTAAGGGAGATACTGTCATTATTCCCGGTATAGCTCTCTTTGGTAGTTCTCTGCCGTTTGGCGTGATCAATACATCCCCCAGAGGCATAGTTTTGATAACTGAAAATACAAGGTTAATAGTGAAAGAAGAGCCTCCATCTATAGCAGAGCTTGAGGCACCTAGAGTAAGCTATGAGGACATAGGAGGGTTACATGAAGAGCTTCTCAAGGTTAGAGAGATGATAGAACTCCCACTAAAACATCCTGAATTGTTTGATAGGTTGGGTATAGATCCTCCAAAAGGGGTTCTGCTCCATGGACCTCCAGGGACGGGTAAAACTTTAATAGCAAAGGCGGTAGCTAATGAATCTGGTGCAAGCTTCTATACCATAAATGGTCCGGAGATAATGAGCAAGTTCTACGGACAAAGCGAGGAAAACCTGAGAAAGGTTTTCCAGGAAGCTGAGAAAAATGCTCCTTCCATCATATTTATTGATGAGATAGATGCGATTGCACCAAAGAGAAGCGAGGTTCACGGAGAAGTCGAAAGGAGGGTAGTGTCTCAACTTCTAACGTTGATGGATGGACTAAAGGGAAGGGGTAAGGTTATTGTTATCGGTGCAACGAATCTACCAGACATGCTCGACCCGGCTCTCAGGAGACCAGGGAGGTTTGACAGGGAAATAAGAATAGGTGTACCGGACAGGAATGGAAGGAAGGAAATTCTCCAGATCCACACCAGGAGTATGCCAAAGAGTAAGGACTTTGATATAGACTACCTTGCAGATGTTACGCACGGCTTCGTTGGAGCTGATCTAGCTGCCCTTGCTAGGGAGGCTGCCATGAATGCCTTGAGAAGATACTTGCCACAGATAGACCTTGATAAGCCCATACCGACAGAAGTCCTAGAAAAAATGGAAGTAACCATGGAAGATTTCAAGAAGGCTTTGAAAGATATAGAACCCTCTGCAATTAGAGAATTCTTCGTGGAGGTTCCAAAGGTCACATGGAATGATATAGGCGGACTGGAAGACGTAAAACAAGCTTTGAGGGAAGCTGTGGAATGGCCTCTTGAAAGACCAGATGCATTCAAAAGGATGGGTATTAAGCCTCCAAGAGGTATACTTCTGTACGGTCCTCCGGGCACTGGAAAAACTCTCCTTGCGAAAGCCGTGGCAAATGAGTCCAGTGCAAACTTCCTATCTATTAAAGGTCCCGAAATCCTTAGTAAGTGGGTTGGTGAAAGTGAGAAAGCTATAAGAGAGCTGTTCAAGAGAGCGAAACAGGTTGCTCCTTCCATTGTTTTCTTGGATGAACTCGATGCAATTGCGCCGAGAAGAGGTACATACTCTGGCTCTCACGTTACAGAGAGTATAGTCAACCAACTATTGACAAGTATTGATGGCTTAGAGAGCATGGAGGGTGTTGTAGTAATCGGCGCCACAAACAGACCTGATATCATAGATCCTGGCCTGCTTAGACCTGGAAGATTCGATAGACTGATTCTCGTACCTCCTCCAGATAAAAAAGCAAGGTTAGAGATACTGAAGATCCATACGCGTGATATGCCATTGGGTGATGACGTCGATCTAAACGATATAGCGGAAAGAACTGAAGGTTACTCCGGAGCAGACCTCGAAGCTCTGTGTAGAGAAGCAGCGATGACGGCTCTGAGAGAAAATAAGGATGCAAGGAAAGTACATTTGGATCACTTTGAGAAAGCTTTTAAGGTAATCAAAGGAAGCATAACTAAGGATATGATAGACTATTATAAGAAGGTAGGAGAGGAGTTGAGTAGCAGGATCGGCAAAAAGGATTTAAAAGAAATAGAAGTTCAGTACCTCTAAGAGGTGATAAATTGAGGATACTTGAAAACGAATTGAGAGGAAAAACCGTGATGAGCGAAGGAGGATTATTTCTTGGAGTACTAAGAAACATAACTGCAGATCTAAAAACTGGAGAACTTAAGAATTTGCTCATAGAGCCTTCTGAAGACATCGATACAAGACTCTACCATATGGATGACAAAGGTCATATAATCCTGGAATTCGACACGGTGAAGTCCGTAAGAGATGTCATTATTGTAAAAGACTAGACAGACCCCCTTATTTCGTGTGGAAACTTTCTTTATTTTTCAGTAATTTTGGTCTTCGATTTAGAGATTTAGAAGTTCCATATCCAAATTCTGATAATTTTATTTTTTATTTTAGATAAAAATGAAGTGGAGATATACATCAAAAATGTTCCACACGAAATAAGGGGGTCTGGGCAAAATTAAATTTATAGCAAGTGTATTTTAGAATACGATGAAAATATTTGTAATTGCTCTCTTGATTTCCTTCCTGCTGTTTCCTACAGCTCTAGGATGTAAAGATGTAATTGTTACTGGTGAAGCAACAAAGGATAAGTGCAATCTTTTACTGAAAGTAAGAGATCCAAGTAGAGAAGGTCCTCAAGTGATTTTCATTGTAAACAAAGGTTATAAATATAGCTATTATCACCCATGGACAGGAAAGAAAATAAACTTTGAAGTGGAGAGGAAATTTTTGGGTCTTGCAACAAAGGGAGATACTCCACCAAATATAATAAAGGCGGGGGCAGCTCTAAATGATGCGGGAATTGCGTTTGGAGATGCAGATGTACCTTCATACTGGATAAATCCAACTAAATATGCTTGGGACGATTTCGATTGGCTGAGGTATGCATATCAGAGTGCAAAGAATGAAGAAGAAGCTATCAACCTTCTAAAGGAGGTGGTTAAGGATTTGCATGCCCCAAAGATATCTGAAAATCTATTTGTAGTAGGTCCAAAAAAGGCTTATGTAATTGAAGCAGACGTTGTTCATTTTAAAGCAAAAGAAGTGAAAGGTATCTGTGTTATGTCCAACTATCCAAAAGAACTTTGGAAGTACAGATTGCTAAAGAGGTTTTTCGTTGCATCTTCATTCGATGAGACGAAGGAAGAGAAAATAGAAAAAGGGAAGGTCATTCGTCTTGGTGCTCTATTTGGCATAAAGATTGTAAAAGTAGAAAAAGAAAGAATTTACGTAAAAGAGATACCTTTTGGAGAAAAAACTGCCATTGAAAAAAACAAGGGTAAGGTTGTCGGTCATTTCTGGGTTAAAAATAAAGGAAAATCGATCGTCGTTAAGTACAAGTATATGGAGTGGGAAGAAAGAATAAAGAAAGAGCTCGAAAGGAAGTACGGAAACATTACGGTGCTAGATCTAATGAAAATATCGAGATTAACCTCGGAAGACTTAGATGGACTGAGAGGAATGAGCGAAGGGGAGAATAGAGCTGCTGTCATTTTTCATATATCAAAGGGAAATCCAAATCTGAGCTGTATGTGGTTTGCTCCCGATCAGTGTGTCAGCATATTCGTTCCGGTACACCTGTGTTCTTCCTTTATCTATGAGCCCTATACAGACGGAACGGTTGCAGAGCTAGCAAAAGATCTATTGAAGAAATATGGATACAAAGGATTGCTAACCTTCCTGCAGAGGGTAGAGAAAATATTTTTTGAAAAGGTTGAAGAGAAAGAAAGAGAAGGAAATGAAACAGCAATTTCTTTACTGGATTTTGAGCTACAGAAACAGGCTTATCTAATACAAAAAGTCCTGCTTCACAACGAAAGCTACAAAGAAAGGTTTGAAAAGATATGGGTAAAAGACTATGAAACATCTCTGGAAAATATGAAAAATCTCTACGAATCGACGAGCGATAGTTATGTTAAGTCCCTTCTGTCAAGGATAATTTCTAGCATGGAAAAAGTGACAAACGAGAATTTTTCTGAAACACTTTCCATCATAAAGTAGTAAACGTTATAAATTTATTTTTGTATGGAGGTTAACATGACCTTCGAGATAAGGGTTGTAAGCAATACCCCTCTTACGGGGGAGAAAGATCTAGAGACGGCTCTGAAAACATTTCTTTACCAAATAGGCTATCTCAATAAAGGTTCGGATCCAGAAATACCATACAAAATTTTCTTTGAATTTTTCATAAAGAGACCCGATAAAGCATGGATGGTAGAAGAGATATCAAGTGAGCTGAAGGTATCAAAACCCACTGTTTACAGGCATTTAAACAAACTGAAAGGTCTAGATATAGTAGAGGATGTTCAGATAATTGATCAATCCGGGCAGAACAAAAAAGGTTACAGATTAAGGTATGGGAACTTTGAAAAGGCATGGAGCTTTGTGGAAGCTCATTTAAAAGTTGCCATTGAAAACTATGCAAAGACCGTTGAGCACATCCAAAAGCTTATAGATGAGAGGGGTGGGAAGCTGTGAAAAACAAGAGAGGGATACAGCTAATCGAAGGCTCCAAATATAGGGTTCTGTCTGTTGGGGCTAAGGATACACTCATGGAGACGGAAGGCGTATTTAGAGGGTACGCAACTTTGGGAATAGACGAGGTTGGCATTTGCATAGAGCGTCAGAGGGGGAGAAAGAAAAACATAAGGATAATACCCCTTCATGCCATCCTTGCTATAGATGTGCTAGCAGAAGCAAAGAAAAACCTAGAAGTAGAATCGAAAGAGACGGAACACTACTATGGATAAGCCAATAGTAAGGCTTGAGAAGGTAACAAGAGTATATGAGGAATATGGAAAAAAAGTGATAGCCCTAAGAGAAATTTCCCTCGATATTTTCCCGGGAGAATTTGTTTGTATCGTTGGTCCTTCTGGCTCCGGAAAATCGACCTTACTGTACTGCATGGGTCTTCTCGATAGACCAACCCATGGAAGGATTTACGTAGAGGGAAAGGACACTTCTAAGTTAACCGGTAAGGAAGTTGCAGATTTCAGGGGGAAAAGGATGGGTTTCATATTCCAAAACTACAACCTCATACCTAGGCTAAGCGCCCTAGAAAACGTAATGCTTCCAGCTATAATAGCTGGTAAGAAACCAAAGGAAGTTAAGAACAAAGCAAGGCAACTTTTGCAGAACGTGGGGTTAAGTCATAGAGAAAATCATAGAAGTATAAGCTTATCATGCGGGGAACAGCAGAGAGTGGCTATAGCTAGGGCTTTAATAAATGATCCAGTAATCATACTGGCAGACGAACCTACTGGAGCATTAGATAGTGAGAACAGTAAAGAAATAATGGAATTGCTAAAGGGGATAAATGAGACCAGGAAAGTAGCTGTGGTTACGGTAACCCATGATCAATCCATTTCTTCGTATGGTGACAGAATAATCACCATCAGGGATGGAACGATCGTATCAGATAACTATGGGAATAAGTGCTAGATTTGCCCTCGGAGAAATTAAGGAACACAAAATCATTTACACCATCATCATACTAGTCATAGCCCTCACGATGTCATCTTTTCTTCTAGAAAATGCATACCTCAGCTACATGATGCAAGTTGTTAATGAAACTACAAAGCTCGTTACTTGTGATGCGGTAATAACAAATGGAGATTGCGATATAAGAGACATCTACGGAAGCGAAACAACAATTATGCATGCGGGGAAAATAGCTAGGGCAATAGAGGAAAAGTTGCCTGGATATAAAGCTGCTGTAAGGGTAACTGCACAAGCTACGTACGGCATAGGCTCTAAAGAAGAACCCGCAGATGGCTGTACGTTACAGGGCATAGATCCAGTAAATGATCCAGATGCAGATTCTTTGAGGAGGAAAATCGTCAAGGGAAGATTCTTTGATGAAAGTGATGATTTTTTGAGGGGGCATACTCCAATGTACATTAAGCTGAGAGTTCCTGGCAACTTACCAGATATTATTTACGGCTCTGCTCAGAGAATACTAGTAAAAGAAAAGCCTTATCCCGTAATTGCTGGGCTTGCTGCATCGAAGGTGCATCCCTCTATCATTGATGTTGGTAAAGAGCTGGATTTATTGATAAGCATGGAACCTAGGGGAACGAGCTATGCTGCGGTTAGGGTAAAGATAATAGGGCTTTATGAAAGCGGGACACCAACTGCAGATGCAATGATATGGTTCATGCATGCCGATTCTCTCAGGGAAATAAAGGGATATGGTAACATAACTGGAAAGGAGTGGAAGATACCTGGAATCGGTGCGGTAAGGGGTTTCAATCCCATAGAGGTCAATAGGAATATAGGGGATGTCGTGGTTGTGGATGCTCCAGAAAAGTGCGACTACCTCGATCCATTTGGAGAGTCAAAGAAAATTAAGGAAAATTTAAGAAAAGCAATTCCCGCCAACATGAACATATTTACGTGGCATGATTTCCTTGTATTCGTTGCCGGTTCTATGCAGGATACCATAACATTTCTAATATGGGGTAGCATGGCGGTAACCCTTTTACTCTGCGCTTTTGCAATAAAGTATGTGATGGATTCGATCATAATCAGAAAAACTAGGGAAATAGGAACCTTGAAAGCACTTGGAGCGAGGGACAGAACGATTTTCAAAATATTCATGTATCAGGGCATATTCATAGGCTCTTTATCGGGCATAGCTGGTCTCTTAATATCCTTCTTAGTGATAAACTTGGTAAACATGTACGAGGTAAAGGTAGAATTTATAGCTGGCACACAGTTAAAGGTTGGTTTTGTTTTAGACTGGTTTACCATAGCAGTGGTTGTTCTCGTCCCCATCCTGCTATCGATAGCCTCTGCCTCCATACCAGCGAAGAAAGCTTCTAGCATGGCACCGGTTGAAGCACTGAGGAAGGGTGAAACCTATCTTTAGATTAACTTCATCTGCTCTCCCCTGTAGAGGAGAAGGGGTCTCAAACTGCTATCATTCTGAAGAATCCTTTGGATTTCAGCTGAGGAGGAGAGCCTTATCTCCCTTGTTCTGCCATATCTGCCCTTTGAAATAACTCTAGCCGTTATTATACCAAGCATGTCTAGCTCTGAAATCAAGTCTCCAACCCTTCTTTGTGTTAATGGCTCTATGCTCATTTTCTTGCACATATTGCAATAAGTATCGTAAACCTCTCCAGTTGTAAGAGAGAGGTTCATACCCATGCTCTTTCTCTTCTTCTCTTCTCTAAGTATTGCAAGGAGAAGTATCTTTGAATGGAGGGGCAGGGTTTTCACGACCTCTGCAATGTGGTCGAGCTCGATCTTGTGCATCGCTTTCCTCACATGCCTATCCGTAACCTTCTTCGCATTTTCTCTCTCCGCGAGCTCAGCCGCTATACGGAGTAGATCCAAAGCCCTTCTCGCATCTCCATGTTCCCGGGCAGCTAAGGCGGCGCAAAGAGGGATAACGGAATCTGAAAGAACACCCGGTTTGAGAGCGGCCTTTGCCCTCTGTTCGAGTATATCTTGCAGTTCTTGGGCGTTGTATGGATAGAAGACCATGTTCTCTTCTCCAAGTGAGGATTTAACCCTGGGATCCAAGAATTCGGTAAATTTCAGGTCATTTGATATACCAACGAGGGAAACCTTTGCATTAGATAGATCTCCATTCATCCTTGATAATGTATACAGAGCTTCATCTCCCTTCAGCTTGTCTATCTCATCCAAAACAATTATCGCTACCCTCTTTTTCTCATCCATGATCTCTCTCAATCTAAGATACACCTCATCGGTTGGGAGGCCCGTAAACGGTATTCTGTCTTTCCAAGAATTTATCAGCTGATTTGCTATGTTTTGAAGTAGCCTGTAATGGGTATCTACAACTTCGCAGTTTATGTAGATGAAGTCTATGAGATGGTTCGTTTCCCTTCCTTTTTCAATCAGCTTGCTACCAACCAATTTAACTACTGCAGTTTTCCCGGTTCCAGTTTTCCCGTAGATGAATACATTGGACGGCTGTTCTCCCTTAAGAGCAGGGAGGAAGATTTCTGCCAGATGGGTTATTTCTCTTTCTCTGTGGGGGAGCACATCTGGTATGTATGAAGGTCTGAGGACCTCTCTATTCAGGAATAGAGACTCCCTTCTCATCAAGGTACCGAATATGTCCATAACCCTTCCCCCGGAATTTCCCCCGAAGGGGTGAGAGACTATGCATTACTCGTTTTTAACTTTATTGATTTTTACAGTGATTCCAAAAGCGAGGTGAATGGAAGGTTTTTGCCTAATGTAACAGAGAAGAATACATTTGAATTTGTAGAGGTTTACAGAGAGATTGGGTATAGAAACTGGATACAGGGTAAAAGATAAGATGCGAAGATAGAGTTTGCCCGGAGATCATGTGGTGAATACTCTTCTGGGGAAAAGGTAGAAGAATTACAATGGGTGATCAGTAAAAAAGAAAGTTTGGACAAACTTTGAATAAATATTCATTATTCCCCTCCTCATCCACGTATTCGGTTGTTGATCCGCCTTGGAAGAAAGATGAAGGACAAAATCAGTAGAGCTGCAAATGCCGATGCGGATGCGGTGAGCGCGCCCGAAAGGAAGCCTATTCTTTCTTTTGCCTCATTCAACTCATGCTGTAATTTTGATATATTAACGGTGTTAGCATTAACACTATCATTTAATGTTTTAAATAATATCAACGATTCGTTTTTGAAATTCAAGTATTCATTTTCAAAACCTATCAGTTCCCCCCGAAGTACATAGAGCTTCATGGTATTGTTATCTACCTCATCACGTAGCACCATGAGGGTCTGATTATTGCGTAGCGCAAGAAGCCAAGCATCGTTGCTTAAATGCCAAGTAGACACTGCTAAGGAGTTGATCGAGTCTATTTGCTTTTGCAAATCCTCTATCTTCGATTCAACCGGTATACCATCAACGTATATGATTGCTGTATCGTTAGCATTTGCTGTAATATTAGCAATAATATCTTGGTCGGAAACGATAACTATATCGGTGTATGTTGTCTCTGCCTGAGCCAATGCAGTGAATCCGAGTATCAGCAATGGCATAATAACGAAGACCACCCTCAGTCTATCACCTCCAAAAAATATAGAGAGGGGAATTTTAACTCCCCTCCAATGCGAAATTACTGAAGTGGAAGCCGTGTGCAAATTCTGCATAGACTTCGTAGTAAGCGTTTCCGTCGATTTCTATGCCCGTATCTGTCTCAAGGTGGTGCTTTGCTGTTGCGATTTGATCAAAGTAACCTTCTCCCTTTATTGTTACCTTCGCGTTTGTGTAGCATCCGCATCCCTTACCGAATTTGAAACTCTTGCCCCAGTGGTCTTCATTCATAATGGTTAGTTTTGTTGTTCCATTTGCACCTATCTTTATGCTTGCACCATTGTTTTTGTTCACATAGAAACTGTGGTATATGTAGTGGTTTCCTTTTGCTGTTATCTGATTATCATTTTGCCACCCATAATTACAGCTTCTGTATTGTGCATAGTTGCTCCATGAGTGCCATTTGAAAAATGCTTTGTCGTCACTTCCTATATATGTATAGACTTCCTGTCCCGCCCCGCCGTACATCGGCTTGTAACTATCCGTTCTCTTGAACCAGTACTCAATCTCTCCACCACTCTTTACTCTTGCAGATACTTTGACATCGCTGGTATCCACGCCGTAGCCATAGGGATTATCGTTCATATCCTCCATAATTATTCTTCCCTTGATTTCGTTTCCACCTGTATAGAATGTCATCTTTGCATCGTCATCTGATTTCCAGTTTACGTTTACTGTTCCACTTCCATCCCATTTTACTCTCGTCACTGTTGCACTGGCTTCGACAGCGACAAAAGATATCCCCGCCAAAAACAACAAAGCGGTGGCAAATGTTGCCGTTATCAATATTCTTTTCTTCATTTTCTTTCTTTCACCTCCCAAATTTCTATAATTATCTACTTATTCAGTATTTAATACTTTCTATAGAAAAAGCCGAGATAAAAGTCCTCCCGATAACATTGGGAAACTTTTGGTTACCGTTTTTAGCACCAGAGGAGGTGCACATTGCCAATATTAACTTTTCTAAGATACCTCTTAGCAACTTCGTAGCACTCGTAAGCCTGCTTTCTTGTGGTTACCGGCATATCAAGCATTTTGAAGTCTGGATGGAAGGCTAAAAGAGAATATGGTATATCAGGATCCAGAGAAGAGATGAATTTGGCTATTTTCTCAACCTCCTCCTTATCTATATATCCAGGTACCAGTAAGGTCGTTGCATTGAGGAAATCCTTTTTATCAAATTCCCTAGCAACCATCTCAAAGTTATCCAGAACCCTACTGTTGGGTCTCCCTGTAAGGGCGATATTGAGATTCTCATCGAATGCTTTTAAATCAAACTTAACGGTTCCACCACTTTCATAGGAATATTTAACAGCCTTTTTAACTAAATCAGGATTCCCCGTGCCATTCCACTCCCAGCATATCATGACATCCCTCTCTTCAAGTATCTCTTTGGTTGCTTTGAGTAAAAAAGGGAGTTGAGGTTCTGGAGTACCACCGAAGTAACAGATACAAGTCGCTTTACTGGATGCTTCCACCAAATCCTTGACAGTCAATTTATTCCTTGGATTTATATATTTATGCTCCCAGTTTTGACAGAAAAGGCAGTTGAAAGAACAACCATATGGGAAGACAGCGAGGTTATATCCCCTCTTTTTACTTCCAGAGCAAAACCATGATGCGCAGCAATTTGTGGGCAGAGGATCATAGTACATGGTGATAATTCCTTCCAAACTCTCCAGTTTTCCATTTACATTCCTTCTAAGTCCGCAATATCCCATCTCATTTAGACCAATTTGACATCTATTCGCACAAACATTGCAACGAATCCCTCCCTCAGTCCTTGGAGGTTCTCCGGGTAGATTAAATTCCTCTCTCACCTTCCTGTGAACTTCCTTTGCTATCTCAATGGCTTCTTCCGGCTTTCTTCTTATACAGGACAGACAAACTCCAAGAACCTTCGATATCTTAGTATCTGTTTTTCCGCAAAGCTTGCAGGTACCTTCCTTTCCTCTCCTTTCAAACATCGGTTAATGTATTTCCTTATGCTCGTAAAAGCTTGTTGGAAAAGAGCTCCATGGATACAGCGATAACTGCTCCAGCTATTCCAGAGAGGATGGGGAAGATCGGACTTTCCATATTCAAAACAACCGTCTGAATCGGCAGCCGTAAGGAGCCTATCATCAGTCCAACTAGAAAAGAAAGGGTCTCCCTTCTCCATCTACTCAGAAGGATCTCCAAAATTCTTGCAAAAGATAACACGCCAAGAATAGCGCCGGCTATGAAAGAAATTATTCTGTCGAGTAGAATATAATGCAGTGCATCTATCATGCACTCGTACTGGTTAAGAATAAGGAGAATAAAGGATCCAGATATTCCTGGCAAGATCATTGCGCATACCGCTAGGCATCCAGAGAAAAAGATCACTGGCAGAGAATGATCAAGATACAGGGATGTGAGTCCAACTATCCATGAGCCGAAAACGACTCCGCCCACTAAAAGAGCTAGACAATAAAAATTTACCTTATCGATCCTATTACAAATTATTACGGCAGATGAAAAAATTAAACCAGAAAAAAAGGCGTATGTTATTGGAGCAAATGATTTTAGCAGAAAACTAATTAAATGGGAGAGGGAGAGAATGGAAAAAGCTATGCCAGCTATTAATGGGATGAGAAAAGGAAAATCCACCTTCTTCAAATTGTAAATACATGCTCTGACGTTTAATCTTAAAAGAGGTTTTACCAAGTAGACATTTATACCATTCACAGCTCCTACAATCCTTTCGTATATTCCGACAATAAGGGCAATCGTCCCTCCGGATATCCCAGGTATGATGTCCGCTATACCCATGAGAACCCCCCTTAGAAAGGTATCCGCCTCTTTTCTCATCATGGAGTGCAAAAAGTTAAAGTACTTAATCTTTGGCAACATCAGACTGTCAACTTTTTATGAATTTAGGTATTTAAACCCCTCCTAGACCGGTTTGAAT
>JAGHAD010000030.1 GCA_021161685.1 Thermoplasmata archaeon
AAGACTAGAGACACCTTAACTGATTTGGTAATCACATAATTGAAGTACGTATTAGACAGGATGAAAAAAGAAAACGAAGGAATCAAAAACAGCATAATATTTGTGTAAATTACCCCAAGTAAATTAAAATAGGATAGGACTAGAATAAAAGGCAAGGAACATGTAGTGTTATACAAGAGTCTCCTTATTAACTGCTTGTCTATATTCTCTGAGTATAAGAGTCTGATTAATAAGTCAATCACATTGCAGGTATCAAAGTGCGAGTAATAAAAGTTACCCTATCTGGGAGTTTCAAAAATAAAAAGAAGGATTAGTGAGAACAGACCCAACTGTCCCATCTGTTGAGGGTAACAGACCGAAATTTTGGACTCTGTTGCCTGAATTTTCTCCTTGAGAGGTTGATGGACTCCGTCCGGTCCATTTTATCCAAAATGTAAAATCTGCTGAATATCCACTAATCAAACAAAGCTCGAGTTTACAAAATGCCAAAGTAATTCCTTATCTCATAATCCGTTACAGCCCTGTTGAAGTCCATACATTCGATTCTCTTGTTTTCTATAAATTTTTCATAAATGTGTCTAGGCAAAACCCTCTTTACCAATTTACTTTTCTCAAAGAATTCGAGGGCTTTTTCGAGAGAGGGTGAAAGCTCCTCTATGTCCAGCTTCTTTCTTTCCTGCTCAGACAGGCGAAATACATCTACCTCAACGGGTTCCGGTGGTTCCAATCCTTCCTCAATTCCCTGCATGCCTGCAGCGTGGATTAGACTTATTGCGAGATAGGGATTACATGCTGGATCTGGACTTCTTATTTCAATTCTAGTTGCACATTCTTTCCCCTTTTGGTATTCTGGAACCCTTATGTATGCAGACCTATTTTTTGTTCCCCAGACGAGATAAGTTGGAGCCTCGTAGCCAGGATAAAGTCTTTTGTACGAATTTATCCATTGATTCAAACCTGCCTGAATATCTTTTCCATACTTTATAAGTCCCGCAATGTAAGATTTTGCCATATCACTCAATCCTCTTTTCTCATCGTCAAAGAATAAATTTTTACCATTTTTCCATAGCGAGAGATGCAAATGCATGCCATTTCCATTTATTCCAGCGATTGGTTTTGGCATAAATGAGGCGTATACTCCATATTTTCTTGCAATTCTTTTTACAACATACTTCGTTAAAATTATTTCATCCGCCATCCTCAGAGCATCTGTATAGGTTAGATCTATCTCGTGCTGGCTTTGAGCAACTTCATGATGATCGAACTCTGTTTTTACCCCCATTCCATTGAGAGCAAGTTGAGCTTCTTTTCTTATCTCTCCATACAAACCCGATCTGAAATAACCTCCTTCATCGGTATGAACAGGGGATTTATCGTTCTTGAATATAAAGAATTCTATTTCTGCACCACATTTTAAGGTACCGATGTCCCTGTATTTCTCTATCATGTTCTTCAGTAGAACCCTAGTATCCCCCTTAAACTCCTTTCCACTTGGTTCAATAATTCGTCCAAAGACAATAGCTTCTCTCCATGTGTTTTCAATACCTTTGTATTCCCAAGGCAAGATAGCTAGGGTATCGATATCTGGGATAAATCTCAGATCACTCTCTTCGGTTCTTGCAAAGCCCTCCACAGAAGAACCATCAAAACCTTTCCCATTCTTGATTAGATCTTCAAAATCTTCTATGGGAATTGTAAAATCAAGTATCCTTCCAAGAATATCGACAAAAACAGGTCTGATAAACTTCACGTTTTTATTTCTGAACTCTTCCATCTTTCTATCCCCTCCATCTTCACTCAAAATTATAGACATTCAACAAGTCTTTTTATTAGTCACGGTTACGAAAAAATTCGTTCCGGCATCATCACAACCCATTCTCGTTTTGAACTCGCTCAACGACCTTTAGCCGATGATGTTAACTTCATTTCAACTTTCTGCGTGATACGGACGTGGGATGCACACTATTTTCCTCAAAATTGGGCAAAATTTGGGTAAAATCTTATTAAAGGATTGCGATTAATTTTTGCTAGACGAAGGGGGCGAGAGGAATGAAAAGATGGATTATTGGAATGATATGTGTAGCGCTAGCGGTACCATGTTGCTTGGCTGCTGAATCGAATAACGATGAATGGCCTCTCACGAGTAGCAATTCAAACATTACGGATGTACCAACCCTGCATGATTTTGTGCCCCTTGGTACAGAGTTCATAAAAACCCAAGATGGTGAACTCAAATGGAACGGTTTAAAATGGAGACTGAGCTGTTTCATATTCGTTGGCATAGGAAAAACCAAGGGAGGAGAACCTTTCCTCTTCCAGATAAGGATACCCCATCCGGTTCATGGAAAAACTCCAGATCATTTTGCGGATATGTTCTTCATAGATGGTGAATGGCGTAAGTTCTATGTCCTCATAGGTCCACCTTACTATGATGAAGGAAAGATGTTTGATTTTCCTACGATGTACTGCTATGGTAAATACAGGGATGGAAAGAGATGCATGGCTTCGATGTCTTATAACATTGACGAGAGAGAATGGATTTATAAAGTCATTCCACTAGAAGGAAATGAAGTAAATGTAGAAATCAAGCTGAAACCAAGAGGCGTTACTTACTGGATGGGTAAGCCTGAAGGGCCTTACATAATACATGGAGCGATATTCAATAAAGAGGATATAGACATATGGGGAGGATTCTGGGAGATAGGCAAGGTTACGGGCTGGATAGAAAAACCCGGCGTTAAAAGAATAGAATTTACTGGGCATGCCATATGGGACAGAGCATATCATAGGGTTTATTACTCGGATACTGCCTTAAAAGCAGCTGGTGCACCGTTGCAGTTCACATGTGGATATCTCTATTCGGAAGAATTCCAGCTAGCTATTGGGTATGCAGAGAATCCATCTCCGATGAAGCCACCAGTTCCATTCCAGCATCAAGGAAGGCTAAGCTTCCCCTCAAGAGGTTTGGATTTCAGGTTTGATAATTATACGTTAGAGGACAATGGTGGCTTGCAACCATCGAGATTTTACATAAATGGTACCTATGAAGGTGGAGAGGTTAGACTCGTGGGAGATGTTGCTTTATTCTATCCAACCAAATGGGGAGTAGGTAAGGGAACATGGTGGGATCTAAATGCAAGCAGAACATGGGGAAGGGCTTTCATAAACTGGAAAGGAACCATAACTTTGTACGGTGAGACCATAGAGGTGAACGGTGCAACCGGTGTTTTTGAATGTACGAGGTATAAGGGTACTGCCGGAGGCGAGGTACTTGTAAAAATAGAGAAACCACTGGAAGGTTATCTATACATCTTTGACGAGCAAATAGCTCCAACCGTTTCCGGATGTACACTGATAATTGGACCAATAACTATTGAGGCTGATGCATGGGGAGAGGTGAGCAAAGTAGAGTTTTACATAGATGGTGTTCTGAGGTTTACAGATTACGATGAACCATATTCATGGCTCTGGAATGAGTTTGCGATAGGAGGATATGAGATAAAAACCGTGGCTTACGACAATACAGGAAACAAGGCGGAAGACAAGATAGATGTCGTAATATTTAACTTTGGAGAGTAACAACTGCAACTAACAAACCATATCGAATATTTCTATGAATGGATCAAAACTGGGAAAGAGTCGGAGTGAAGCAAGCCATGATAATTTCCAAACTGGGAAACGTTGCAAATTCAACAGAGGCTCCCTCGGGTAAAGGAGGCAGGCTGGGGGCGGTTGAGAAATGAGATCAATATGTGCAATTCTTTGCCTGCTCTCATTGTTGCTAAGCTTCAATATCCCCCAAGATAGCGAATATGTTGATGAAGAAGGAGTTTTGGAAGATGTAAAAGTGGCTATCCTTTATGAAAGGGTAACGGATTGGATTAATTTTAATAGAAGCATCGATGATGTGATAGAGATCTTAAAGGAAACAAAAGCAAATTTTGTATTTAGGGGATGGTGGCGGTGGTATCCTTGCCCAGATGATGCTAGCATGGTTTTACCTCCTCAATTTCCTAAGAATTATGTAAAAGTACAGGCATACAGAGGCTACACCTACAAGCATCTAAGGGAAGCGCTAAGAGAAATAAAGAAGGAAATTCCAGACATTATATTCTGCGGAGCCATCCCAGCTCAAATAATAACGAGGCTAACATGGAATCCGATAACAAAGGAGTTTTTCTACACAAATGAAACATGGCAAATGGCTTTGGATCCATCGAAATGGGGAATAAATATGACAAAAGAGGAGTTTCAATACTTATTTGCAAAGTGGCATTTGTGGGTGGAC
>JAGHAD010000067.1 GCA_021161685.1 Thermoplasmata archaeon
ACGATAGATTTTTCTTTTAGCAAATCTCTTAACAATTGCACCCCATTCCCCTCCATTGGATATCACCCCGAGCAAGAGGAATGGGGTGCAATTATTTTTATTCTTTCAGGCTAATGTTGACAGCACCAATCCGAAATAGCAAACTTTATATAGGAGTGATTGTATACTGACTTGCTCTAAGAAGGAGGAGGTAGATAAATATGTTCACCGGACAGCAACCTATAATAGTTCTTAAGGAAGGTACGAGAAGGGAGAAAGGAAAGAGCGCCCAATTCAACAACATAATGGCTGCAAGGGCAATATCAGATGCTGTAAGGTCTACGCTTGGTCCCAAGGGCATGGACAAGATGCTCGTGGACAGCATGGGAGACGTCGTCGTAACAAACGATGGTGCAACAATTCTAAAGGAAGTTGACGTCGAACATCCGGCAGCAAAAATGATGGTAGAGGTAGCGAAAGCTCAGGATGAAGAATGCGGAGATGGCACAACAACTGCAGTAGTCCTAACCGGAGAGCTCCTTAAAGGAGCGGGAGAACTCCTAGAAAAGAACATCCATCCGACTATAATCTGCAGTGGTTTCAAACTGGCGGCAAACAAGGCTGTCGAAGTGCTCAAAAACATGGCAAAACCTATCAAGAAGGATGACATCCAGACCCTGAAAAACATCGCCATAACTTCACTGGCGAGCAAGGGAGCAAGCGCGGCAAAGGAACTGTTGGCAGATGTTGTGGTTAAGGCAGTAAAGATGGTGGCAGAAGAGAGGGATGGCAAGACTTTCGTGGATCTAGATAACATTCAGATAACAAAGAAGCAAGGAGGATCTATAGAGGATACGCAGGTCATAGAGGGCATCATCCTAGATAAAGAGAGGGTTCACGATGGAATGCCAAAGGTAGTAAAGAATGCAAAGATAGCTCTAGTGAACTCTGCATTTGAAGTGAAGAAGACGGAGGTAGATGCAAGGATTCAGATAAGCGATCCATCCCAGCTCCAAGCATTCTTAGATGAAGAGGAAGCAATGCTCAGAAAGATGGTAGAGAAGGTAAAGAAAGCGGGGGCAAATGTGCTAATCTGCCAGAAGGGTATAGATGACCTTGCTCAGCACTTCCTAGCAAAAGCGGGAATATACGCTGTCAGGAGAGCAAAGAAGAGCGACATGGAGAAACTGGCAAAGGCAACGGGTGCAAAGATAGTAACGAACCTCGACGATTTGACAGAAAAGGATCTTGGTCATGCTGGTGTTGTCGAAGAGAGGAAGATAGGAGAGGACAAGATGACTTTCGTAATGGACTGCAAGAATCCAAAAGCCGTCTCTATCTTGGTGAGGGGTGGCACAGAGCACGTGGTCGATGAGCTTGAAAGGGGCATACATGATGCATTGTCTGTAGTAAAAGTGGCGCTCGAAGATGGATATATCACTCCAGGAGGAGGAGCGGCAGCTGCAGAGATAGCAATGGCTCTAAGGGAATATGCGCCGAGCGTCGGAGGAAGGGAACAGATAGCCATAGAGACCTTTGCAGATGCGATAGAGGTTGTACCAAGAACGCTCGCAGAGAACGCTGGTCTGGATCCAATTGATATAATCATAAAGGTAAGGGCAGCTCACAAGAGAGGAGAGAAGTACGCAGGGGTTGACGTGCACACTGGAGAAGTCGTTGACATGATGAAAAAGAACGTGATAGAGCCACTCAGAGTAAGCACCCAAGAGGTAAAGGCTGCTGCAGAGGCTGCAATAATGATACTGAGGATAGATGATGTCATCGCTGCAAAGGCTACGGAGACAAAAGGAGAAGAGAAAGGCAAGGAAGGCGGTGGCGGAGGAGAGGAGTTCGAATACTAACCTAACCCCCTTTTAATTTTCTTTATGGGTTCCAAGAAAAAGGGAGAAACGACAAAGGAGCTAAGAGCAAGGATAAAGGAGCTGGAGAAGAGTCTCAAGGAGAAAGAGGATGCTTTGTTAAGAGCGTACGCGGATTATCAGAACTATCAGAAGAGGGTAGAAAGGGAAATGCAAGAGATCTCAATAAAATCAAAGATGGAGATAGCAAGGGAACTTGTAGAAATCTACGAGCTCCTCGGTGAAGCTCTGAAAGATCAAAATCCAAAGGAAGGTCTAAAATCCATCATGAAAAAGATAGAAAAGGTATTTGAAAAAGAAGAAATAGAACCGATCGAATCCATCGGCAAACCATTTGACTACAACTTACACCATGCTGTATCTATCGTACATGAGAAGGGGAAGGATAACATAGTGGTTGATGAGGTAAAGAAGGGTTACACGATGAAGGGAAAGCTTCTCAGACCTTCTCTCGTAATCGTTTCAAGGGAGGGATAGAGATGGGGAAGATATTGGGGATAGATCTCGGTACGACAAACTCTGAGGTCGCGATCATAGAGGGTGGGAAGCCAGTAATAATAAAAAGTGCCGAGGGACAACCGTATTTCCCTTCAGTGGTTGCGGTGACAAAGGATGGGGAAATTCTGGTTGGAGAGATGGCAAAAAGGCAAGCCATAGTTAATCCAGAAGGGACTATACTCAGGGTAAAGAGGAAGATGGGAACGAGAGAGAAAATAAAGTTGAGGGATAAAGAATTTACACCGGAACAGATTTCAGCTTTCATCCTGCAAAAGATAAAGAGGGATGCAGAGGATTACCTTGGCGAGAAAGTAAACGAAGCGGTAATTACAGTACCGGCCTATTTCGATGACGATCAGCGCCAGGCTACAAAAAATGCTGGTATCATAGCTGGTTTCGATGTAAAGAGGATAATAAACGAGCCCACGGCAGCTGCATTGGCTTATGGACTCGATAAAAAAGGAGAACACAGAATAGCTGTTTACGATTTTGGAGGAGGTACCTTTGATATAACCCTGATGGAAGTTGGAGATGGCGTTTTTGAAGTTTTAGCCACAGCTGGAAATACCCACCTTGGCGGTTCCGACATGGACAAAGCCTTAGTAGATTATATAGCCGATAAATTCCAAAAGGAGAACGGAGTTGATCTCAGGAAGGATCCAAAGGCTCTTCAAAGGCTGTACGAAGCTGCAGAGAATGCGAAAATAGAGCTTTCATCAAAATTGCAAACCGAGATAAACTTGCCCTACATCACTGTCATAAACAACGAGCCAAAGCATCTAGAGATGAGCATAACGAGATCTCAGCTCGAGCAATTAATAGAGCCAATTATAGACAAATCCTTTGAGCCCTGCAGGCAAGCTTTGAAAGATGCAAAGCTCTCTCCAGAGGACATAGACCACATCGTCCTCGTAGGTGGAACCACAAGGATTCCATTGATCAGAAAGAAAGTTAGAGAGTTCTTTGGTAAAGAGCCAGAAAGAGGGGTTGACCCAATGGAATGCGTCGCCATAGGAGCTGCAATCCAGGCGGGTATCATATCTGGAGACATAAAGAAGGAGATCGTTCTTTTGGACGTTACCCCACTCACGCTGAGCGTTGAGACACTTGGAGGAATAGCAACCCCGATCATACCCAGAAACACAACCATTCCAACGAGGAAGAGCAAAATCTTCACGACCGCAGAGGACAACCAGACGACCGTGGAGATCCACGTTGTACAGGGAGAGAGACCGATGGCAGCCGACAACAAGAGCTTAGGCAGATTCTTGCTTACTGGCATCCCTCCCGCTCCAAGGGGGGTGCCAAAGATAGAGGTTACATTTGATATAGATGTGAATGGTATCCTAAAAGTTACTGCAAAGGATCTTGCAACTGGGAAAGAACAATCCATAACCATTACGGGTTCTACAAAACTCTCAGAGGAAGAAGTCGAGCGCATGCGGAAAGAAGCAGAACTTCATGCAGAGGAAGACAGGAAGAGAAAAGAGGTAGTTGAAACGAGGAACAACGCGGAGAGTTTGATCTATACCGCAGAGAAAACACTGAAGGAACTAAAGGATAAGATAATTGAAGAGGATAGAAAGAGGGTTGAAAAGGCAATCGATGAACTGAGAAAAGCCTTAACTGGAGATAACATAGATGAGATAAAGAAAAAAATGGAGAAATTATCTGGTGAATTGCAAAAAGTTACAACAAAGGTTTACCAGCAAATTTCAAAGGAAGGAGAAAAGGAGACGTGGAAAGGACATCCTTCTGGAGATGACAAAACGTTCGATGCAGACTATAAAGTAAAATGATTACTTCAATAGCTCGCTAACTCGATGAATCGGTATGGAAAAATGGCATTTCTTACATTCGAGGAAAATGATTTGCTTAGGCGTAAGTCCATCCGTTGACCATGGTAATCTTGCAACTATGACAAAGTCCTCGCTTCCACACCTTGGGCATCTCAGTATTTTTTCCATCTAGAATGGATGGGCTCGGTGAGATTTGAACTCACGACCTCCCGGTTATCAGCCGGGCGCTCCAACCAGGCTAAGCTACGAGCCCTAGAAACAAAAATGTAATTCCTCTATAAAAATCTATCACCTTTATAACCTCTCTTTTTATTCTCATCCACATGAAAAAGCTATATTTTGGAACCGCCGGTGTTCCATTATCTTCTAAGGACAGAAGTACGCTTGGTGGAGTGAAGGAAGTGAGCAGACTCGGGCTGGATTCTATGGAAATGGAATTCGTAAGAGGAGTTAGGATGAGCGTGGATTCTGCAAGGGAAGTTAGAAAGGTTGCAGAAGATCTGGGAGTTGTGCTTACAGCTCATGGACCTTACTATATAAACCTGCTGTCTCCAGAGGAGAGCAAAGTTGAGGCTAGCATCAATAGAATAGTCGATACCGCAAGAATAGCGTATGAAGCTGGCGGGTTCTCGATAACATTCCATGCAGCCTACTACGGCAAGTTATCCAAAGAAGAGGCTTTTAGGGTAGTGAAAGAGAGGCTGAAGAGAGTGATGAAAATTTTAAGTGATGAAGGGATAAAAATATGGGTCAGACCTGAAACCACTGGGAAGGAAACGCAGTTTGGTACGCTTGATGAATTGATAAAGCTGAGTGAAGAAATAGAGGGCATCCTCCCGTGCGTAGACTTTGCTCATATCCATGCTAGAAGTAAAGGAAAGTTCAACACGTACAAAGAATTTTGCGAAGCATTGGAGAAACTGGAAGATAAATTGGGAAGAGAGGCTCTTGATAATATGCACATTCATTTCTCTGGAATTGACTATGGAGAAAAGGGGGAAAGGAAACACCTAAATTTGGAAGAATCCGATTTTAACTACAGAGATTTGCTGAAAACTTTGAAGGATTTTAACGTCAAAGGAGTTGCGATTTCTGAAAGTCCAAACATAGAGGGGGATGCAATTCTCACGAAGAACTTGTGGAGTTCCATATGAGGAGCAAGGAGGAGATAAGAAGGTGGATGTGGGAGGAAATGGAAAGAAAAGGTATAGCGAGGTTTCCAGGAGCAAAAGGTAGGATACCGAATTTCGTTGGGGCTGAAAAGGCAGCTTTAAGGCTGGAAAAGCTTTCTATCTGGAAGAAAGCAAGAATCGTAAAGGTTAATCCAGACAGTCCACAGAAAGAAGTGAGATTCCTAGCACTTTCTCAGGGCAAAAAAGTGATCATGCCAACTCCAAAAATTAGAGAAGGTTTTTTATTGCTCGATCCTAAAAGAATCGATCGATCTGCTTTGAGAGAAGCTTCTTCAATAAGGGGTGCATTTAGGTATGGGGAAACGATTCCAATTGAGAGAATGCCAAAGGTCGATCTGATCGTCGTTGGTAGCGTTTGCGTAGATCGCAATGGAAACAGAATAGGAAAGGGAGGAGGATATGCGGAGCTTGAGTACAGTATTTTGAAGGAGTTGGGCTGTATAAAAGAAAGCACTGTCGTGGTATCAACAATTCATGATATTCAAATGGTAGATTTTAACATCCCCAGAGACGATTTCGATTTGGGCATAGATATAGTTGTGACACCATCAAAAACGATCTGGATCAGGAATTCAAAAAAGCCTTTGGGTATTATGTGGGATAGGCTACCAAAAGAAAAGCTAGAAGAAATACCAATATTAAAAGAGTAGAAAACGAAACTAGGACATTCTTCCTATCTTCTCTGACAGTATCTTTTCCAATTTCGATATGTTTTTCTCTATCTCCTTCATTTCCTTCATCTTATCTCTCTTTATTTCTTCAACTATTTCCGTCAATGGTTTACTGAGCTTGTAGATGTGAATCGGTCTACCTTTCCCCTTCTTTCTCTTCACGTGGTGTTCCTCAACCCAACCTCTTTCTTTCATCTTCTTAATGGCTATACTCACCTCAGGCTGGCGAAGCTCTGCGCCGTGCTCTATTTCTGCGGAATGACATTCAACCGCTCTGGATATGTAGAGCAGTGTTCTGGCGACATTTCTTGGTACCCCTAACTCAACGAGAAGTTGAATTGCTTTTTCATCCTTTTCATTCAGCATGTATGCCTTCCTTTCCATATCTGTCCTCCAGTATCACCTACAAAATATAATTTAAAAGTTTATATATATAAATCTAGCGCACATCCCGCATACCATACAACCAAGTGCATATATTTAATAAACATTGACCCATTATCCAAGAAGAGCATGAAAGGAGACTTTCTGAGAGAAAGGGCTCTGAAGTTTCTCGAAAACGGAAAATATCTCTTTAGTAAAGGTATCTATGACCTATCCGCATTCAACATAGAACAATTCTGTCAGCTGATTTTGAAGTACAAGATATTGGAGTTGGTCGGAGACTATCCAAAGACGCATTCTATGAAGAAGTTGTTTGATGCTCTTCTAAAAATTACAGAGAAAAGAGAGGAAATAGAAAGCTTCGTGAGAGAGAATATAAGTGTAATTGGGAATATAGAAAACGCCTATGTGAGCTCTAGATATCTTCCGTCCACATTCAGGAAAGAAGAGATTGAAGATATGTTGAGATTTGCTGAAAGGCTCAAAGATCTTTTGGAGAAGATATGAAGGATTTAATGGAGGTACTAGCGGAGATCGAGAAGGAGCAAAGGAAGTATTTCAAGAACTACAAACGGTACGCTAAAGAGATAAAGAAGATAGTGAGAGATTCTCTGAAGGATGCAAGGGTTTTTGTTTTCGGATCGGTTGTCAGAGGAGATTACGGTAAAGCGAGCGACATCGATCTGATCATAGTATCAAAAGAGATGCCAAAGAAGAATTCAGATAGGGCAAAGATAAAAGCTAAGATATACCAGAAGCTGGGCTTTTTCATCCCATTTGAGATCCACATGGTTACGGAAGAAGAATTTGAGTGGTATGAGAGGTTTATAGACAAGAAGATCGAGATAGTTTGAAACCGAACATGTAATGTAAGAGATATTCATTAACCAAATAGGAGGTAAAAGCATGAAGAAGACAATAGAAAACCTGACAAAAGCCCTAATAGGCGAGAGCTTGGCAAGGAACAAGTACACCTTCTACGCAAAGATCGCTAAAAAGGAAGGTTTTGAGCAGATCGCAGATATCTTCCTCATCACCGCGGAAAACGAGAAGGAGCATGCAAGCTGGCTGTTTAGGTTAATCGATGAACTGAGAAGGAAAGGTGGTGCAGGGTTGCGAGAGATCAAGGTTGAGGTAGCGATACCTG
>JAGHAD010000105.1 GCA_021161685.1 Thermoplasmata archaeon
ATAAGAGCAGGAAACATATACTGGGGATTTATGCGAGCTTTGGAGGGATACTATGATGTTCTGAGGAAATATCATACCGGAATAATAAATGACTATGTTGCATGGTTTGTAGGTATATCTGTGATCCTGCTTGTGGTCTTCTTAATTGTGGGGGTGATCTGATACAGGTAACTCTAGAATCTTTCAGGAGGTCAATCGAATGGTTGGGATGATAGAACAGGTGTTCAAGGCTGTATTTGGGGCAATGGGAATAGCTATTTTTGCAATCATCTTTGGTTTAATTTACAAAGGTATAGATAGAAAACTAGCTGCTCACATGCAGGCCAGAGTGGGACCACCTATAAGACAACCCTTCAGGGATGTGGTAAAGCTTTTCGCAAAGGAGAATATTGTACCCGAGCGGGCTATAGGATGGCTGTTTAATCTAGCCCCAGTAATAGCTCTGGTATCTTCCATAACAATCATGTTATATCTGCCCATAGGAAGTTTTGGACCAATACTCTCAACGGAAGGCGATTTGATACTCATTCTGTATCTTCTGATGATACCATCCCTTGCCATGGTACTTGGAGGTTTTGCATCGAGTTCACCCTATGCTGCGGTTGGAGCACAGAGAGAAATGGTTTTAATGATGTCACTCGAATTTCCCCTGGCAATAACGGTTATCTCAATAGCATGGAAGCTTAGCAGAATACCCGTAAGTGATCCCTTTTCTCTATCAACGATAACGAGTTATCCAATATGGAACCAAGTCGGTCCCCTCGGATTTATAGGATGTGTATTACTTCTGATTGTCATGCTGATAGTGGCTCCCGGGGAACTATCAAAGATACCATTTGATGTACCCGAGGCAGAAACAGAGATAGCCGGGGGTTTACTCGTAGAGTATTCTGGGAGGAACCTCGCTCTATTTTATCTGGCTGATGCGGTCAAAACCATAGCGATAGGTTCCTTGATTGTTGCCATCTTCTTTCCATATAACTTGTCTTCCATCTTAAATCTGGCAGGATACTTGGGTAAGTTCGCCGATGTTGTCTTTTATTTTTTGAAGCTTTTGGCAGTCATCTTCTTCTCGGTTATATTGGTAAGGGTGAGCGTAGCTAGGTTAAAAATCGATCAAGTAGTATCCACCTATTGGATCCCTTTGACACTGCTATCCCTCGTTGGTCTTGTTCTTATGATGCTTGATATTATTCTAGTGGAAAGAGGCATACCGTGGTGAGCCCGCAAGCGAACTATTGATGCCGCATTGATCCTCGTCGCGAGGACTTTTGAAAAAACGACGGAAGTTGATTATGGGCTCGGAGGGATTTGAACCCTCGACCTCCGCCTCGTCAAGGCGACGTCATAACCCCTAGACTACGAGCCCTTATCGTTGAGTTTAGAATATCAATTCCATTTTTAAATGTTTTAGGGTTGCTCCTACTCAACAATTATTGGTATTTTTTCTCCACATCTGCCACATCTGTTGCCGTCTAAGTCTATTATCGAAGAGGAGAAACCATATCTCTCTATCAGTAAAGCCCCACAGCGAGGACAATAGGTATTCTCATAATCACCGTGTGGTACATTTCCAATATAAACGTACTTCAATCCCTCCTCCTTGGCTATCGAAAAAGCTTTTTTCAACGTATCAAGGGACGTTGGGGGTCTATCTGTCATCTTAAAATGTGGAAAGAACCTCGTGAAATGAACGGGTGTATCAGCAGATATCTCTCCAACAACCCATCTACAGAATTTTCTTATTTCGCTGTCAGAATCGTTGAGGGCAGGTATAACAAGGTAGGTTATTTCCAGATGCAGACCAATCTCTTTAGCAAGCTTGCAAGTATTTAAAACCGGCTCCAGTCTTCCGCCAGTAATCTTCCTGTAAAATTCATCACTGAACGCCTTTACATCCACGTTTATGGCATCTAAGTAACTTCCTATCTCTCTGAAGGGTTCTTCATTGATGTATCCATTGCTTACGTAAACCGCATACAATCCCTTCTTCTTTGCAATCTTCGATGCATCTAGGGCAAACTCATGCCATATGGTTGGTTCATTGTAAGTCCATGCTATACCTTTACATCCATATCTAATTGCTAGATCAGCAACTTCCTCCGCTTCCATTTCTCTCAGGTAAATGTCCTCTGGCCCCACAGCAGATATCGAATAATTTTGGCAATGCTTGCATGACAAATTGCAACCAACAGTACCCATGGAGAATACGTGGCTTCCTGGATAGAAGTGGTAGAGGGGCTTCTTCTCTATTGGATCTACCGCTACAGAAGAAGCTGAGCCATATATCAAAGTGTACAGCTTTCCTCCCCTATTTTCTCTCACCCTACATATACCTCTTTTCCCTTCATAGATCATGCATCCGTGCGGACAAAGGGTACATTTCACTTTTTTGTCACCCTTTTCCTCCCAAAATCTAGCTATCTTTTCCATTTGTAAAGGTACCCACACCAGAGCTTATAAAGATTTTTACTATATTGCTAGCTCATGAAAGCATGGGTATTAGAAAGGATTGCAAGGGTCGAAAATAAGCCATTGATCTTGAAAGATATAGGGAAGCCAGAGCCGAGGGGAAGAGAGATACTGATAAGGATCTCTACTTGCGGTATATGTAGGACAGAACTTGACGAAATAGAAGGTAGGAAGATACCAAAGCTTCCTGTGGTGTTGGGGCATGAAGTTGTGGGATTTGTGGAGAAGGTTGGCGAGAGAGCTAGGAGATTCAAAATTGGAGATAGGGTTGGGGTTGGTTGGATATATGATGCGTGCGGGAAGTGCAAATTCTGCTTGGAAGGGAAGGAAAATTTATGTGATAGCTTTTTAGCGACTGGATGCGATGCAGATGGAGGGTATGCGGAATATATGGTAGTAAAAGAAGACTCTGCATATCCGATACCAGATGTTTTTGGAGATGCCGAGGCATCCCCTCTGCTGTGTGCTGGGGCAATAGGATATCGAGCCCTGAAGCTTACTTCCATGAGGGATAGACAGACCATAGCCCTCTACGGATTTGGAGCATCCGGTCATTTGGTCATGCAAATGGTAAGGTTTCTCTATCCAAATTCAAAGATATTTGTTTTCACGAAAAAGAAAGGGGACGAACCGAGTAGGCTTGCGAAAAGATTGGGAGCGGATTGGGTAGGAACAACTGGAGAAACCCCACCAGAAAGGTTCGATTGCGCCATTGATACAACCCCAGTTGGAGAGGTCGTTAAAGAAGCCCTCAAGAACTTGGAAAAAGGAGGAAGGCTGGTGATAAACGCGATAAGGAAGGAGACAAAAATAACGGACATCAATTATGCTGAACATTTGTGGAACGAAAAGGAAATCAAAAGCGTAGCAAACATAACGAGGAAAGATATAGAGGACTTCTTAAACCTCGCTGCGCACATGCGCATAAAACCGGAGATAAAAATTTTCAAGTTCGAAGAGGCAAACGAGGCTTTAATATCATTAAAGCATGGAAAATACAGAGGAGCAGGCGTTCTAAAGATTTAAATTCGCGATTTTACTTCTCTCTGCGAATTTTAAGATGGAAGAGGTAGTGAAGCTATTTTCAGATCACGGAACGCTCGTGCAGCCAGACGCATTAGATTACATAATGTCAAAGGATGATCCCATTGCTTTCGCTTCTCATATACTTAGCAAGATGAGAGAATATCCTCTTGTCCTATCTCTTGAAGATATAAAGGCTTTGGAAGAGATCCCAGAAAAGAAAGAAGAGAAACCTTCTACAGTAAATTTTCAGGAGGAAGAGGAAGTTGAAGAGAGGGAAGAAGAGGAGGAAAAGTACGAATTGCCACTTAGCTCTCCAAAGGGATGGAAACCTCTTGCTGGGGAGTATGATGCAGAAATTGAAATTTTGAAGGATGTTACTGGGAAAAGCACTTGCAGAGGTAACATTGAAGATTTTTCTCTTCTGTTCAAGCACAGGTACGAAAGCATCAAAAAAATTTTCCTTTCCAGAAGAAATTTCAGTAACTCCATTCCTTTCAGCAAGATAAAGAAAGGCTACGTTAAAGAAGTGCAGTTGATAGGGCTGGTGAGAGAGGTAAGAGAGAGCTCAAGGGGACACAAAATTGTAGAGATCGAGGATGAGGAGGGAGTTGTAACGCTTCTCATTCCATCAAACGATCATCATCTAATTCAGCAAGCAAACGAATTGGTAACAGATGAAGTCATAAGCGTGACGGGAAAGGTGAGTAGAAACGGAGATCTAATTATTGTTCAGAGCATAAGTTATCCAGATATCAGCGTAAACCACAAGAAAAATTCTGCGGACGTCCCGCTGTATGTTGCTTTCCTTGCCGATCCCCATATAGGTAGTAAGATGTTCCTCTGGGAAAAGTGGAAGTTGCTGGTAAAGTGGCTAAACGGAAATGCCGGAAATTCCAGGCAGAGGGAAGTTGCGGGTAGAATAAAATACGTCGTTATACCTGGCGATACGGTTGATGGTATAGGTATCTATCCAAACCAAGAAAAGGAGTTGTCCATCAAAGACATTTACAAGCAGTATGAAACATTGTCGGAACTGCTCAATATGTTCCCCGATCATATAACCATAATTATTCAGCCGGGAAATCACGATGCCGTAAGGCCTGCTGAACCTCAGCCAGCCTTTGAAGAAGAGCTAAGGGAATTGTTTTCTGGTAGGGATATCGTCTTTGTTGGAAATCCATGCTACTTTTCCCTGCATGGCGTTGAGGTTTTATCTTATCACGGTCAAAGCCTGTTGGATTATGCCACTAATATACCAACTCTTAAGTACAATGAACCCATAGAGATAATGAAGGTTGCTTTAAAGAAAAGACACCTCGCACCCATATATGGAGGACATACCCCAATAGCTCCAGAACATGTGGATTACATGGTTATCGATAGAGTGCCAGACATATTTGTTACAGGTCACGTTCATTTAACCGCTATTGGAGAATACAGAGGAGTAACTTTGATAAACGCATCTTCATGGCAAGCCCAGACGAGTTACCAAAAAATGTTAAACTTTATTCCCGATCCTGCAAAATTACCAATCGTTGATCTGAAAACCGGAAAAGCAACCACCATGGATTTCACAAGGGGCATATAAATGGTGGGAAACATGCAAGAGTATTTCAAAATGCTTCAGGAAGAAGTTGATAGGTGTTATGCGGTTGCGGGAAGAGCAAGGAAAAAGGGATTGGATCCAGAAGAGAGGGTAGAAATTCCCCAAGCTAGGGATCTCGCTGCCAGGGTTGAAGAGTTGGTCGGGCCAGAGGGAATAGCTGACAAGATAAGAAAACTCATGCATGATATTGGAGATAGAGAAATGGTATCAATAGAAGTGGCCAAGGAAATTGTTAGAAGTAAGAAGTATGGTTTTAAAAGAGCGGAGGATGCAATCGAGCAAGCTGTGAGAACGGGCTTGGCAATACTAACTGAAGGAGTTTTGGTTGCTCCATTGGAAGGAATAGCGGGTGTTAGCCTAGGTAAAAATTCGGATGGAACAAATTATGTCGATCTTTACTTCTCTGGCCCAATAAGGAGTGCAGGCGGAACGGGTCAGGCGATGAGTGTACTTATAGCAGATATCGTTAGGAGGGAACTTGGAATAGGGAGATATATTCCAACAAAGGGAGAGGTGGAGAGATACAAAGAAGAGATTCCTCTCTACAAAAGGGTACAGCATCTACAGTACTTACCTTCCGCGGAGGAAATAGAAGAGATTGTTAGCAACTGCCCAGTATGCATAAATGGAGAAGGTACAGAAGAAGAGGAAGTGACTGGTTTTAGAGATCTGCCAAGGGTAAGGACAAACAAGCTAAGGGGTGGGGCGTGTCTCGTTATAGCTGAAGGTCTATGTCTAAAGGCTCCAAAAATACTGAAGCATGTCAAGAGACTTAACATACCTGGATGGGAATTCTTGGAGAGATTTATCAGTAAGGAAGAGAAAGGTAGCGAGGGCATACCTCCCATAGAACCTTCCTCTAAGTACTTAGATGAAGTGATAGCTGGCAGACCGGTCCTTTCTCACCCATCTAGAAAAGGAGGATTCAGATTAAGATATGGCAGATCTAGGTCATGTGGTCTCGCCGCAACCGCAATAAATCCCGCAACCATGTACATCCTTGGTAGCTTCATAACTATTGGTACGCAAATGAAAATTGAAAGACCTGGCAAAGGTACTGTGGCTACGCCATGCGACCAAATAGAGGGACCAATTGTTCTTTTGAAAAACGGTGACTTGGTGCAAATCAATACCGTTGAGGATGCGAAGAAGTTTGAGAAGGAAATCAAGGAAATCGTTGACCTGGGAGAGATACTCATACCATTCGGTGAATTCGTGGAAAACAATGCAATCCTTCCAGATTCTCCATATGTCTATGAGTGGTGGATACAAGAGCTCGAGAGGAAAATGGGAATAAAGGTGGATAATAGTTGTGCTGAAAGTGTAATTAATGCAGAAAATCTAGTTAGGGAAAAATTGGAGAAGGAGCTTGGCAAGAAAGTGAACCTTAAGAAACCTTCACCTGAGGATGCATTTTTGATATCCGAGAAATATGAGGTGCCCCTGCATCCATACTATAATCTTTTCTGGCATGATATAAATAAACAGGATCTGAAGGCATTGAGAGAATACATTGTGAAAGAGGGCAGGATTAACCTTGAGAACGGAAAAATCGTTTTGGAAATGAAAAAGGAAGAAAAGATAAAATCCGTACTGATAGACCTTGGTGCACTCCACCTTGAGAGAGAAGGCAAAATACTTCTGGAGAGATACGCCTATCCCATAATAAGGTGCTGTGGTCTAGAAATAGAGGGAGGAAAATTAGTAGAAAGGGTTCGATTTCCCGAGGATGGGGAAGATGTAGTTGAGTTGGTTTCTTTACTGTCTGGTGTCACGATAAGGAGAAAAGCCGTTTCTAGGATAGGTGCGAGGATGGGAAGACCAGAGAAAGCATCCCCAAGGAGAATGCGCCCTCCACCGCATATACTGTTTCCTGTTGCAAGCTATGGAGGGAGCCAGAGGCTTTTAAATGTGGCTGCCGAGAAAGAAAAAATAAAGGTAGAAGCTGGTCTAAGGGTATGCGAGAAGTGTGGTAGAAGTACGTTTAAATTGAGATGCGACGCCTGCGGAAGCAGAACGAAATCAACTGGAAAAGTTGTTAAGCAGGAGGTAAATCTAAAGGAGGAATTGGAAAAAGCCAGAAAGAACCTCGGGGAAAATTCTGTTCCCGGCAGTATAAAAGGTGTGATTGGTACCATATCGAAGGAAAAGACACCCGAACCCCTAGAAAAAGGAATAATGAGGGCAAAATACAACTTACACGTTTTTAAAGACGGTACAATCAGGTTTGACATGACAGATGCTCCATTGACCCATTTCAAGCCAAAGGAGATAGGAGTCAGCGTGGAAAAGCTGAGGGAATTAGGATACACCAAAGACTACCTCGGAAGACCTTTGGAGAGAGAAGACCAAATATGTGAACTAAAGGTTCAGGACGTAATAGTATCTAAAGAATGTGCCGATTATTTAGTCAAGGTTTCGAAATTCATTGATGATTTGCTTGAAAAATTCTACAAAATGGAAAGGTTTTATAACGTAAATGATCGCGAGGATTTACTTGGTAAGCTCGTTGTTGGTATTGCCCCTCATACCTCTGCGGGTGTAGTGGGAAGAATAATAGGCTTTACCGATGCACAGGTATGCTTCGCACATCCATATTTCCATGCAGCAAAGAGAAGGAACTGCGATGGGGATGAGGATGCAGTTATGCTTTTAATGGATGCCTTGCTCAACTTCTCGCACGCTTATGTTCCAGAGAAGAGAGGAGGAAGGATGGATCTACCATTGATCATAACAACTAGGATAGATCCGAGAGAGATCGATAAGGAGGCGCACAGCATAGATACTCTTTTCAGATATCCTATAGAGTTTTATGAGGCTACCTTACTCCATAAGGATCCAAAAGACGTTGAAAATTTAATGGAGCTCGTCGCCCATCGGCTTGGAAAAGAGAGTCAGTACAGTAATCTAGGTTTTACACACGACACCGATAACATTTCTGAGGGTCCCCCTTCATCAACCTATAAGACGCTAGAAACGATGATAGATAAAATAGAGGCACAGCTGAAACTGGCATCTATCATAAGAGCCGTCGATACGGCGGATGTCGCATGTAAGGTTATAGAGAGGCATTTCCTTCCAGACATACTTGGCAATCTAAAAGCCTTCAGCAAACAAACCTTTAGGTGTCCGGCATGCAATACAATCTACAGGAGAATTCCTCTGAAGGGCGTTTGCCTGCAGTGTGGAGGAAAACTGACTTTAACCGTGCATAAGAAGTCCGTCGAGAAGTATCTTGAAATAGCGAAGGAAATTTCAACAAGGTATAACCTTCCAGACTATGCAATCCAGAGATTATCCCTCGTTGAGAAATCCATTAAATCTCTATTTGCCGAGGAAAAAGTCAAGTTGACTAAGCTGAGCGATTTTCTCTAGTTAAGCCCGCAAAGGTTTCAAGGGCTTTTCTTTCCATGAAATGAAGTTTTCCGACTATGACCAATGTGTGAAGAGGGGGTCCAAAATCGAATTCCCTCACTTCTAGTATGGATCCAGCCTTAACGGTTGGTTTCTTTGATCCAGCCCTTGCAACCCCGCAAACGATTGTATCATCGCCTATAACACCTTCCTTCAACATGTTTTCCATTTCAAGCAGGATATCTATTCCCTCTCTTATGGTCATGAACCTTTCTTTCTCAGCATCTATGTCAAGCAGAACGAGGGTATGAAGTCCCCTTTCTTTATTCTCCTTGATAACATAGTACGGACTCGTTGGAAAAAACTTATCCTCTGGATATACTAGAGATGTTGTCCTACCAAATTTATAATGTTGCAAGCCCAGTAGAGCTGGTATAGCGGTAAAAACACTACTGCCATGAATGATTCTCGTTGCTATTCCCCTCTCCTCAGCTCTTATTCTTAATTCCACATGAGTAGTCGCAGCCATCGGATCCCCAGCTGTAAGGAAACCAACCCTTCCCCTCTCTGCTTCCTTTAAGATTTGCTCTCCATCTTCCACTTCCTTCCTCTCCAATACCTTTATTTTCTTTCCTAAGATTTTTTCTACCTTTGAGATATCTGTTCCAGTAAGCTTTGACGTGTAGAATTCCGCAAATAAGTAATCACATCTCCTCGCATCTTCCAATCCTTTAAGGCTTATATCTTTCTCATCATACAAACCTAAGCCTATGAAAATGAGTTCCCCCATGCTAAAAATTTAGAAAGAAATTAATACCCTTCGCTCCATACTGCAATAGGGCACCGACAACTATCAGCCTCACCTCATTTTTCCTTTTAGACTCTCTGTGGTAAGGAGTGTTTTTGTGTCAATAACGCCAGCAATTGATCTGATTTTCTTTATAACTATTGATCCTATGCTGTCAAAATCCTCAGCCTCTATCTTTGCTATTATGTCATACTCTCCAAATAAAGGATGTATTTCTACGATTTCAGGGACTTTCGCTAGTTTGCTGTACACCTCTTCCTCCTTCAAGGGGCTTACCGATATCAGCGCAAATCCAACCGCCATGCTTAAGGCATATAC